>NZ_JBHXTO010000065.1:0-48389 GCF_042677425.1 Streptomyces sp. NPDC127119
CCACCCCCCGCTACCGCCCCCCCGCCACATGGCGTCCCGCGGCACGGCGTACCGCGACCCGCCGTCCCGCGAACGCCCGCGGGGCCGGGGCACTTGCCCCGGCCCCGCTGCCGTTCAGCGTTGCCGCTCCGTACGGAACCGGCCGGTCAGACGCCGACCCTCTCGCCCTCGACCGCCGGAGGCTGAGGCGGCTGCGGCTGCGTCGACGGCTCCTCGAACGACTCGTCGTGACTGAGGTCCGGCAGCCGGTTCAGCCACTTCGGGAAGTACCAGTTGCGCTCGCCGAGCAGGGCCATGACCGCCGGGAGCAGCACACCGCGGATGATCGTGGCGTCGATCAGGACCGCCGCCGCGAGGCCCACACCCATCTGCTTCATGGACTGCATGGACAGCGTCCCGAAGATCGCGAAGACGGCGACCATGATGACGGCGGCGCTGGTGATGACACCGGCCGTGGTGACGACACCGTGCTGGATGGCGTCCCGGGTCGTCAGCCCCCGCAGCCGCGCCTCACGGATCCGCGAGACCACGAACACGTGGTAGTCCATCGAGAGCCCGAACAGGATCACGAAGAGGAACAGCGGCAGCCAGGTGACGATCGCGCCCACCCCCTCGGCGCCCACCAGCGACGCGCCCCAGCCGTGCTGGAAGACGGCGACCAGGATGCCGTACGCCGCTCCGACCGACAGGAGGTTGAGGACGATCGAGGTGACCGCGACCGTCAGCGAGCGGAACGACAGGAGCATCAGCACGAAGGCGAAGACCACGACGAAGACGAAGACCGGGGCCACCGCGCTGACGAGCTGGTCGTTGAAGTCCTTCGAACCCGCCACCTGACCGGAGATCGGGGCCTCCACGCCGTCGACCTTGCCGAGCGTCGCGGGACGGACCTCGTCGCGGAGGATCGTCAGGCTCTTCTCGGCCTTGTCGAGGTTCGAGCCGCCCACCAGTGGCACGTACACGAAGGCGATGTTCTGCGCGTCGTGCACCTTGACGTCGACCGGGCCGCGCGAGGCACCCGAACTGACCGCCTGGGCGCGGAAGTCGGCGAGCGCGGACTTCACCTCGGGCGAGTTGATGTCGTCGGCCCTGACGACCACCTCGGCCGGGTCGGAACCGCCGGGGAAGGCCTCGTTGACCCGCTCGTACGTCGCCACGATCGGCAGCGAGTCGCCGAACTCCTGGTCCAGTGTGAGGTTCTGGGTCTTCATGCCCAGCGCGGGAGCGGCGATGGCCACCAGGGCGCCCGCCGCGACGATCAGCGAGATCGCCGGCTTGGCCAGCACCACGCGCAGGACGGCCGTCCAGAAGCGGCTGTCGTTGCCGGAACCGGCCTTGCCGGAGCCGCCGTTGGCCTTGCGGCGCTTGTCCGGGTGGAGGAACGGGATCCGTCCCGTCTCGACGCGCTTGCCGAGCAGCGACAGGACCGCGGGGAGCACCGTGACCGAGCCGACCATGGCGACCGCCACGACCATCAGGGAGGCGAGCCCCATCGCCTTGAAGGTGGCGATCCCGGTGAACAGCATGCCCGCCATCGCCACGCACACCGTGACGCCGGAGACGATGATGGCCCGGCCGCTGGTCGCCGCGGCGATGCGCAGCGCGGTCTCGGGGTCCCGGCCCGCCGCGCGTTCCTCGCGTTCGCGCCGCAGATAGAACAGGCAGTAGTCGACGCCGACCGCGAGCCCGACCAGCAGCATCACGGAACTGGAGGTGTCGTCCATCGGCTGGACATGGCTGACGATCATCATCAGGCCCATGGTGGCCATGATCGCGGTGATCGCGAGCAGGACCGGCACCAGCGCCGCCACCAGCGCGCCGAACGCGACCAGCAGGATGCCGAGGGCCACCGGCACGGCGGAGAACTCGGCCTGCTGGAAGTCGTCGCCGAACGCGTCGTCGAACGTCTTGTTCATGCTGGCGCCGCCGATCTCCTCGATCCGCACCGCCTCATGGTCCTTCTGGACCTCGTCCACGGCCTTCAGGACGGGCTCGACCCGCTCGCCCGCCGTGTCCGCCTCGCCGCGCATGTCGAACTGCACGAGCGCGCTGCGGCCGTCCTTCGAGATCGTCTTCGTGTCGTACGGCGAGGTCACGTCGGTCACCTTGCCGGTGCCCTCGACCGCCTTGATCACGGCGGCGACGGCGGCACGGAACTCGCTGTCGGTCGCCTTGAGGCCCGTGCCCTTGGCCTGGAGGAGCACGGTCTCCCCGGCCGGCTCGTCGATGCCCGCCTGCTCGGCGATGGCCGCGGCCCGGCCCGTCTCGCCCCCGAGCTGCTCGCTGTCCTTGAGCTCGACCGTGCCCGCCGCCGAGCCGAGTCCCATCGCCAGAACGACGAACAGCACCCAGATCCCGACGGCCGCCCAGCGGTGCCGGGCGCTCCAGCCACCGGCCCGGGCCGCTATCCCCCGTACCCGCGTGTCTCGCTTCCCCATGACGGGCTTGCCCCCTTGTCCTGGGTGCCGACCTCCTGCCGACACCTTCCGCTATGAAGGTATGGCGCGGATAAGGGTCTCTCCTCGTGCTCTTTGGTGAAGTCCGGTGGTCGGAAGTCCTCCCCGCGGACCCCGCCACCTCCGCACTGAGGAGGATGAGAGGCCCTTACATGTAAAGCCGCCTCTCGGGGGTCGCGCCCGAGCTGACCGGTCGGTAACCTGCGGTGAGCCGGGCAGTCCCGGCCCGCCGGCCGTCGTGCCCACCCCCACGGGGCACGACGGCCGCCCTAAAGGGTCTTGTCAGCTCCTGGGCCTAGGGTGTGCGGATGACGATGGGGACGACGACGTACGCGGCGCTGCTGCGCGGGATCAACGTGGGTGGCAGCCGGAAGGTGCCGATGGCCGAGCTGCGGACCCTCCTGGAAGGGCTCGGGCACGGCGGCGTACGTACGTATCTGCAGAGCGGGAACGCCGTGTTCACCAGCGACCACGGCGACGAGGACTCCCTCGCCGAGGAGCTGGCCGGAGCCCTCGCCGACCGCTTCGGGTTCACCGTCGACGTGCTGGTGCGCGACCACGCGTATCTGCGGGCCGTCCTGGACGCCTGCCCGTTCCCGGCCGCCGAACTGGAGGCCAAGCAGCTGCACGTCACCTACTTCTCGGCGCCGGTCGACGCCGGACGTTTCGCGTCGGTCGAGCAACAGGCCTTCCTGCCCGAGGAGTTCCGCCTCGGCGACCGCGTGCTGTACCTGTACGCCCCCGACGGCCTCGGCCGTTCCAAGCTGGCGGAGAGCCTGGCGAAGCCCCGGGTGACGAAGGGCGTCGTCGCCACCACACGCAACTGGAACACCGTCGTCAAACTCGTGGAGCTGACCGGTGAGTGAGCCCGCGCGCGACGTCGACGCGGCGGCGGCCGTCGAGGCGGCCGTCGCGGGCGAGCTGCGCCTCCTGGACCCCGCGGTCCGCCGTTCCCCCGAGCTGGCCGGCGCGCTGCTGCACCCCGACTTCCACGAGTTCGGCGCCTCCGGCCGGCACTGGGACCGGGCCGCGATCATCGGCATGCTCGCCACGGAGGCGGAAACGGAGGCGGAAACGGAGGCGGAAACGGAGGCGGAAACGGAGGCGGGGACGGGAGCGGTCCCCGTGTCCGCCTCCGGGATGAGAGGCGTCCAGCTCTCGGCGGACGTCGTCCACCTCACCTTCGACACGGAGGGCGACGGCCGCCACGTACACCGGAGTTCGCTGTGGCGGCGGTCGGACGACGGGTGGCTCCTGTACTTCCACCAGGGGACGCCGTTCGCGGTGTGAGCCGTCGTCGTCTCATCGTCGGGTCGTACACGTGACTGTGGCAGGCTCGGGCCATGCGCTACATCATCATCGGAGCAGGGGCCGTGGGCGGGGCCATCGGCGGACGCCTCGCCGAGTCGGGACACGACGTGGTGCTCGTCGCGCGCGGCGCGCACCACGAGGCGTTGCGCGAGCGGGGACTGCGGCTCGTGACACCCGACGGGGCACGCACCCACCGGCTGCCCGCCGTCGACGGCCCGTCGGCCCTCGGCGAACTGCGTGCGGAGGACGTCCTCGTGCTCGCCGTCAAGACGCAGGACAGCGTGGCGGCCCTGGAGGAATGGGGGCCCGCCCCGGTGGCGGGCGGCGGCACGGCGGCCGAACGGCTGCCCCTGCTGTGCGCCCAGAACGGCGTGGAGAGCCAGCGGCTCGCACTGCGCCGCTTCCACCGCGTGTACGGGGTGTGCGTGTGGCTGCCCGCCACCTTCGTCGAGCCGGGCGTGGTGTCGGCGGCCGGATCGCCCCTCACCGGCATCCTGCACCTCGGGCGCTTCCCGCACGGCACGGACGACACCGCGCGGGCCGTCGCCGCCGACCTGTCCGCGTCCCGCTTCGAGGCGCCGGTCGTACCCGATGTGACGCGCTGGCAGTACGCCAAACTGCTCGCCAACCTCGCCAACGCCATCGAGGCGGTCAGCGGCGTCGTCGACAGCGAGGAGGCCCACGCGCTGCAGGGCCGGGTACGCGCCGAGGGCGAGGCGGTGCTCGCCGCCGCGGGTACGGCGTACGCCTCGCAGGAGGAGCAGAAGGAGGCCCGCGCCGACAAGATGCGCCTCGTACCGCTCGACGGCGGACCGGTGCGCGGCGGCGGGTCGTCCTGGCAGTCGCTGAGCCGGGGCACGGGCACGATCGAGGCGGACTACCTGAACGGGGAGATCGCCCTGCTGGGGCGTCTGCACGGAGTCCCGACGCCCCTCAACGACCTGCTGCGACGCCTCGCGAACGAGTTCGCGCGGGAACGGCGGGCGGCGGGTTCGATGGAGGTGGCCGAGCTGGTACGGCTCGCCGACGAGGCGGTCGCGCGGGCCCTCCCGATCTCCGGTGCCGCAACTCCGTGACACACGGCCCCTCGTATCCCTAGGGTGATGGAGCGATTACGGGGTGGGGGGCCTGAATGGTCGGAAGACAGTTGCCGTCGTTGCCGAAGATGCGCAAGGACGCGGTCACCCGGCGGCTGTGCGCGTCGGTGCATCTCGACGCGGACTTCGCCCACGAGGCGGACCACCGGCTCACCGGGGACGGCCTGAACGCCATGGGCCCGGCCCTCGGCATCAACCTCGTCGCGCTCGCCCGGCACGCGCGCGTGGCCGTCAGGGCCCGCGCCGCGCTCGACCGCCAGCTCGCCTGGCTGTTCGCCGCGGGCTGGGCCGCGGTGCTCGCCGGACTGGTCGCCCTCGTCAAGGGCCACGGCCCGGTCGCGATGACCGCCGTGTACGGGCCGGTGGCCGTCCTGGCCGCCGCCTGGTGGCTCGTCCACCACGACCAGGCACGTGCCAGGGCCGCGGCCCAGGACGTCTACCGCAGCCAGGACAAGGCCGAGAACCTCGCCCCGGCCGTCGAACAGGAGGCGGAGGCCCGGCTGCACGACCTCAAGCGGGCCAACGTCATCCCGTACACCGACTCCGCGGAGCGCACCAACCCGTTCGTCGGCAGCGGCGACAAGATCAAGGAAACGCTCTGGCAGCCGATCGACGTCAGCAGGCCCGCGGACTCGCCCACCGGCGGCAAACTCACCATCCGCCCCTTCGACGCCGTCGACCTGCACACCTATGTGGCCCGGGAGATGGAGGGAGTCTCCGGCCTCGACGGCCTGCGCGCCAGGAACCGCCTGTACGTCCTCGGCAGCAACGCCCTCCACCTGCCCGACCTGCTGCCCGACCGCACCCGCCACCCACGCGCCCAGATCCCCCGGCAGCTCGTCCAGGCCGGCCTGCAGAGCCCCGGCGCCGGTATGCGCACGTACCTCTGCCTCGAACGGGTCGGCGAGGGCGGCCGGACCATCGTCTCCATGTACCTGCGGGCGCGACTGCACCGGCCGAGCCTCACCTGGGAGGTCGCCGCGTACGCGATCCCGCCGCTGCACGGCCGCTTCCACCGGGTGGACCATCTGCCCGTCGCCCGCGCCGAGAGCTGGTGGAGCCTCGTCTCGTACGCCACCGCGCACGTCTGGCCCGAACTGCGCGGTGCCTCCCGGCGGCTGCGCGCCCGGCGCCGGTTCCACCGCGAGACGGAGCGGGCCCTGACCAGGACCCGCCGCGAGATCAAGGAACGCCATCTGGTGTACGACTACGGGGCGTTCGACAGTCTGCGCGAGAGCCTCGGCGACTGGGACGCGGCCGGATACTCGGAGAAGACCGACGCGCAGGACTTCCTGTTCCGGCTCCAGCAGGGCGTCCTGGTCGCGACCGAGCGTTTCCTCCAGGACCACAACGTCGACACGGGCTCGTTCGACAAGGCGCAGCAGATCATCAGCACCCAGACCTACAACATCTCCGGGGACATCAACGGCCCCAGCAACATCGGCAACCAGGGCCAGATCACCATGGCGGGCGGCCAGCCGCAGCAGGGGCAGGGCGGCCATCCGGGCGCGGGCCAGGGCGGCGGCTCATGACCTGCCCCCGCCCCCTCGGCGAACCCGTGCGTCCGGCGAACAGCACCCCTACCAGGAGCCAGGCATGAGCACCTTCAACTTCCACGGCAACATCAACGGCCCCTCCAACTTCGGGGACCACGGCCGTATCGAGGTCAACAACGGGGTGGACGCGGCCCAGTCGCTGCGCCTGGCCGCCGAACTCGTGGAGCGGCTGCGCACCGAGAACCCGCCCCTCGTCGCCCAGGCGGAGGTCGTACGGGGCGAGTTGGCGCGGGCCGGGCAGGAGGGCGCCGCCCCGGACCGCGGGCGGGTTCGCTCGGCCCTGGACACGATCTCCGTGGGCGTCGCGGCCGGCAGCGGAGGGCTCGCCCTCGCACAGGAGCTGAGCCGGGTCCTCGGCCTGTGAACCCGGCGCGGCCCCCTCACCCGTGATCCGGGGCGCTCACTTCGCCCGTACGACCGCGCGGGTGCCGTCCCCCAGGTCCAGTTCCAGGCCCGCGCGCAGCGGGACCGTCTGGCCGGGGCCGATCTGCTGGGACGTCCCGTCCGAGCGCGTGCCCGCCCAGGTCCGGCTGCTGCGGTTCGCGATGCCGAAGCGGCCCGGCTTCGTGGGGTGTTCCACCAGTTCGGCCACCAGGCTCGCGTCCGAGTAGTCGTGCCGGGCGGGCTCCGCCTGCAGATGGTGGGCCTGCACCCGGGCCGCGCGCGGCAGCCGGATGTGGCGCTCGGTGCGCGGCGGGGGAGTGGTCACCGTCAGGCGCGGCGGCAGCACCAGCAGCGCCCCGCAGCCCCAGCACGGGCGGGACGCCTGCGGCTGGGGCTCGCCCGGCTCCGTCATGTTCTGCCGCCCGCAGGACGCGCACTCCACCACCGCGTCCCGTACCGCCCGCAGCGCGTCGCGCCACTCGGACTCCCGCACCCGGACCGCCGGATCGTGCAGCCCGGCCGTGAAGCTGCGCCGGAACAAGTCCTGGAGGGCGCCCGCGGAGGCGTCCCAGGTGGCCAGCACGGTCGCGTGCTCCATCGGGTCGGGCTCGTTCGAGTCGTCCGCCGGGTCGAAGACGAACAGCGGGTTCTTCCCGTAGAGCTTCCGCTCGGCGGCCTCGTCCAGGCAGTGGATCGCCAACTCCCGCCTGCCCTTGAGCGGGTGATGGTTCATCAGGAACATGAACAGCAGCACGGCCAGCGAGTGCAGATCGGACTGCGTACCGGGACGGGCGCCCGGCTCGGCCCGCACCAGCTCGGGCGCCATGAACTCCATCGTCCCGGAGATCCCGCTCGCGTCGCCCTCCACCACCGCGTTGTCGTTGTCGCAGACGAGGATGTCACCGGTGTCCGGGTCGAAGAAGACGTTGCCCCAGGAGATGTCCCGGTAGGCGATGCCGCGCGAGTGGAGCGCCTGGTACGCCTCGACGGTGTAGAGGCACGCCGTCAGCAACGCGCGCGTGCTGGTGCGCAGCTGGCGGCGGAACAGCGCGGGCAGGCCCTTGAACCGGTCGGGCCGCAGCCCCATCAGATACCCGAACGATCCGTGGTGCCAGGGCACGTACGCCTCGGGCCACAGAAAACGGTCGTCGTCGAAGTCGCGCGACACCAGCTCCCGTACGATCCCCTCCTGCTCCGGGGTCGCGCAGGTCGGGTAGTACCACTTGAGGGCCTTCTCGCCGGCGGACGTCTTCACCCGGTAGACCTCGCCCTGGCCGCCCGCCCCCAGCATGTCGACGACCTGGACCTCCTCACCGGTCTCCACGGTCAGGCGGGTGCCGCTGTCGAGCATGCCGGTCATCTAGGTCTCCTTCTTCGGTTCGGGTTCTGCGTCGCGGTCGGTGCCGGGCTGCGCGTCGGGCTTCGGCTGCGGGCGGGCCGCGTACGAGTGCAGGAGGGCCGCGGTCAGGGTCGTGTCGTCGCCGGAGTACCGGGAGGCGTGCCGCAGCCAGTCGGGCAGTGCGTCCCGCACCCCTTCGAAGCCCTCCGTCGCGAGCCGCGCGTCCATGTCCCCGACGAACTCCGTGAAGCCGTCGCCCGACGCGAAACTCTTCGACAGACCGTCCGTGGACAGCACCACGAGCCGCGGGATCCGCGCCTCCTCGAACACGGGCGCCCAGTACGTCCGTACCGCGCGCCACGCCTGCGGAACGCACAGCGACTCGGTCTCGTCGCCCAGGTCGTCCTCGGCCGGGGCCAGCGGCCGGTCCACCGAGCCGTCGTGGCCCACCACCGCCAGATCGCCGTCGCCGATCTGCCAGGCCGTCAGGAGCCACGGCGTCACGACGGCGCCGATCAGCGTGGTCCCGTACAGCGTCAGCTTCTCGTCCGGGCCGGGCTCGGGCAGGCCGAGGTCGGCCACCGGGCGGTGCCGTGCCCAGTGCCCGAGGGCCGCCTCGCGCCAGGACTGGACCAGGGCGCGCGGCATGTCGTTGCGGGCGTAGTTCATCAGCCGGGCCAGCCCGCCCGGTTCGTGGCAGGCGTCGGCCGCCCGGCCGAACTCCGTCGCCAGCGCGACGAACCGGTCCACGGCGAACCGTGCCCCGAGCGCGCTGCGCGCGTGCGCGGCCGAACCGTGGCCGTCCGCCACGGCGAGGACGAGGGGATCGGCCGAGGAACCGGTCCCGGAGAACGCGTACCAGTCCTGGTTCTGCCGTTTCCCGGTGCCCTGGATGCTTTCGGCGAGGGTGGCCCAGCGCCGTACGAGTGCCGTCACCACACGTCGTCGTCATCGTCGTCGTCGAGGACCGGCGGCGCGAACGGCTGCTTCGCCAGCGGGTCCCCCGAACCGGCGACCGGCTGCGAGGCCGCCTTGACCGCCGCCGTCGACGCCCAGCGGATCGCCGCCGCAAGCTGCTTGGGACTGTTGGCGTCCAGCGGCTGCAGCTCCGGATTGGCGAGGAACTCCTGGAGCACGGAGCGGTCCGCGTCGTGGCCGATGGCGATCGCGACCCGGACGGCCTTGCGCCCCCACGGTGTCGCGTCGATCGCCTTGAGACCGGCCTTCCAGTCGTCGGTCGGCACACCGTCCGAGACCAGCGCGAGCACCGGCTTCAGGGCCCGCTGCGGCATCGGCGGACTCTGCAGCTCGCGCGAGACCAGGTGCAGTGCCTCGCCCAGGTTGGTCATGCCGTCCACCTCGACGTCCTGCCAGGTGAAGTCGTCGACGGGGACGGGCGTCTGGTGATGCCACTTGGCCGTCGTGGAGAACGTGACCGTACGCAGCAGCAGTTGGGCCGCCGGGTTGTCGTGGGCCACCGAACGCATCTCCGGGACGGCCTCCCTGATCGCGTAGTTGAGCCGGGCGATCTTCTCGCCCTGCATCGAGTACGAGCAGTCGAGCAGCCAGATGAAGTGGACCGGACGGTTCGCCATGGGCCCGCCGGGGATGTCACTCACTGCGTGTCCTTCCGTGGGGTGTGGATGGGTCGGTTCCGAGTTCGGGTCGGTGCGCGTCGGTCAGCGCACCGCGTACAGGACGCCCGCGACGAGGAGCGCGCTCGTCAGGACCAGTGCGGTGACGAACAGGCCGAGGGCCATGCGCCGCCCCCACCTGATGTGCCGCGTCACGGTACTCATGCGGTCTCCAGCCTCTTCTCCTTCGGGCCGGCCGCCGGGTCGGGGCCGACCAGCCGTCCCGTGCGCAGGCCCGACGCGGCGAGCAGCCACAGCACGGGCTCGGCGGCCCGTCGCTGCTCGCTGTCCAACGCGCCCGCGCCGGTGGCCGCGTGGGCGCTGACGGCCCAGTAGCGGTCGGACCTGAAGTCGTGGCCGAGGGCGCGCACCAGCCCGCCGAGGCCGATCTCGGTGAGCCAGGTGTCGATCCGGGCCCCGGCCACCGGCAGGGAGTCGAGCTGGTCGAGGACGTCCCGCTTGGTGACGACCGTCGCCACGGACATCCTGCCGCGCCGCCCGGTGAGCGCCGACAGCTCGCCCGCCAGCCGCTGGTACGTCTCCCAGGGGCCCTGCGGCGAGGGCCGCGCGGCGGTGGCCCGGTCGGCGTCCGTGCCGCTCAGCTTCGTGCGGACCGTCGGCTCGGCGAGCACGTCCGCGACCAGGACGACACCGTCGGTGTGCGCGAGGTAGTGCTGGGCGCGCACCCGCTCGGCGTCCTCAAGGGACTCGCCCATCGGGTCGTACAGGTAGAGCAGCCGGCGGCGGCGCCCCAGCGTGACCGTCAGCATGAAGGCGCGGGGCTGGCCGCCGGTCGTGGCGTGCGCCCAAGTGCCCTGTGTCAGGGTCTGGTTGAGGGTGTTCGCGGTCTGCCGGTCGTCCGTCGACGCGTACTCGACCCGCAGATCGCTCCGCCGCGACCAGGCGTGCAGCCCTTCGACCATGGCGGCCATCAGCATCGTCTTGCCCGACGACGTGCCGCCGACCAGCGGAGCGTGCACGACCCGCGTGGTGCCCACCGCGTCCGGCAGCACCTGGTCGCAGTGCGGACACAGGGCGGTCAGCCGGCCCCGGCCCGCGAGTCGGCTCGCTCCGAGCCGCTGCCCGCAGGAGCACATGTGCCGCAGCGCCCCGTACCGGCCGGGACGCAGCCGGGCGTGCGGCTTCCGGCAGCCGGGGCAGCGATGCACCGCGAGCGGCACCGGCCGGTAGCAGCCCGGATAGGGGCACTTGACGCGGATCCGCAGGACCGTGGCCCAGCCGCGCTCCACGCCCCGCAGGACGAGCGCGGTCCCGGCGGCGCCCAGCCACACGAGGGCGAGCAGCAGGGCGAGGACCGCCAGCGCGAGCGCGAGGAACACGGTCGCGAGCGTGGCGGCCACGAGGGCGCCGAGGAACGTGCCGGGCGCGACGAGCCACATCCCCAGCTGCACGAACGAGTTGCGCTCGGGCAGCCCGTCGGCACGGATGCCGCGGAACAGTCTCGCGGTCGTGTGCTGGGTCCACCGGCTGGTGAACCGCAGCCAGATCACCCGGATGCCGAACCCGCCCGCCGTGGCCGCGTCCACCCACATCTGCCGCCACCAGTAGGCGAGTTCGGCCGGTTCGCCGCCACCGGTACCCGAACCGCCCTTGCCTCCGCTCCCGCCGACCACCGGGATACGGGTGTCGGTCACGCCCTCCTGCCGGGGGCCCAGGGCGGAGCACACCGCCCGTACCCCCAGGGAGAGGAGCTGCCACAGGGCGTTGCCGAAGCAGACGGCGCCCGCGACCAGCGCCAGGAAGCCGAGGACACACTGCGCGACCACGTTCACCGGTACTCCCGGCCGTCGCCCGGAGGGGGTGCCACGTCCCCGTACCGCGAGGACGGGTCGCTGTCCCTGCCCCCGTCCCTGCCGCGTCCGCGGCCGGAGAACCGGCCCGCGAGGCGGCCGAACGTACCGGGCCGGTTCCAGGCCCGGAAGGCGTCGAGCTTGCCGCGGCCCGCCCGGTCGAGGCTCGCCTCCACCTCGGCCAGATCCTCGGCGGGCAGCGCCCGCACGACGGGCCGCAGCACCTTGGCCAGCAGCGCGGCACACGTCTCGTCCCACGCCGGGTGCGCGCCCGCGTGCGAACTCCAGTCGCAGAAACAGTCGGCGACATAACCGGGGACGGTACGCAGCCGGTCGCCCACCCGGTTCGACTGCGCCCTCCGCTCGTACGCGGCCAGCAGTGCCGCGTCACCGGAGAGGGCCAGCGCGTACAGCTCACCGGGCGGCGCCGAACCGCGCAGCAGCCGGCGCGCGAGGGCGCGGTGGACCCGTTCGAGGACCGGCGCGGGCACCGGGCGCGCGTTCGCGCCGAGCGCCGCCGCGCGCTGCACCCAGTCCAGCCCCTCGCCCTCGGTGCCGAGCAGCCCCGCGAACTCCAGCAGCAGCAGCGCCGCACGCTGTTCCGGCGCCAGTTCCGTGGTGAAGCAGCACAGCAGGTCGACGGCGAGCGCCGGGATGTCCCGGTCGTCGGCAGGCGCCGCGAGCGCGGCGTCGATCAGCAGGTCCCGGGTACCGGCCGCGCGGTGCAGGTCGGAGCCGAGTGCGTTGAGCAGCAGACTCGCCTCCTGGCCCGTGGGCAGTACGCCGGGCCACACCAGGTCGACCGCGGTCCGCAGGACGGCCGGTTCGGTGTGCAACGAGACCCCGGCGGTACGCACCACGCCGTGGAACGCGGTCACCCGGTCACCCACGCCGGTGGGCAGGGCGTTCGACGCGCACATCCGCAGATGCAGGAACCCCGGGTGGTCCCGTACGGGGAGTTCCGCGACGGCCAGCATCCGCGCGGCGGACACCGGCCGGTCGGCGGAGATCGCGTCGAGCGCGCCGAAGAGGGCGATCCGCAGGGTCGGATGCGCGGCGACGGCGTCGCGCAGCACGGCCAGCTCCTCCGGGCGGACGGGGGCGGTGGGGGCGACGGGGCCGACGGAGCCGACAGGCCGGGCGGGACCCACGGGGTGCACGGGACCGGTGGCGCCGAAACCGGCCTCGTGCCCGGCTCCGGCCGTCCCGGCTGCCCCATCCGCTCCGGGGTGCGCCGGGCCCGTACGGGTGCTCCACCAGGGGATCGCCCCGTCGCGGTCGGCGGTCGCCGCCGGGGTACGCCGACCTGGGTACCCGGTGTCCGTACGGGGTTCCGGGCCCGTGGCGGAGGGGTGCGCCCGCGCCTCGGGGATGTCCATGAGGGCCTGGGCCAGCCGCGCCGCGAGGTCCGGGAGGAGGTCGGTGCAGTCGACCTCCAGCAGATCGGCGACGCGCAGCAGACCCAGCGGGCGCCCGGCCGGCGGCTGCGCCGGGTCGGCGACGCCCGAGCGGATGGCGTACCCCAGCTCCGCGCCGAGCCGCGTCCGCGCCTCGGGGGTGAACGAGGCGCCGTGGACGACGGGGACGGGCCCGTCGCCGCGCACCGCCGCCGTCAGCACCTGCGCGGCGAGCGGCGCGGAGACGAAGGCGGGCACCTGCCCGTCGAGGCGTTCGAAGAGAGAGGTCAGTCCCGCGACGAAGTCGGCCGACGACGACGTGCCGGATGCCGTGCCGGAGGCCGCACCGTCCGTCCGCCGGGCTTCGTCCGACGGCCGGGTGTCGTCCGTCGGGCGTGCCTCGCTCAACGCCGTGACGATCTCGGCCAGTTCGCCCTCGGGCAGGCTGCCCGCGCGGTCGCGGACCCAGTGCGTGGCCGCCGTGAGTGCCGCCGGGGGGAGCGGGATGCGAGCCGTGAGCGCCGCCGCGGACAGCGAACCGAGGTCCGGCCCGTGGCGCCGGAACAGATCGGGCCTGCCCGCCCGCCACACCCGGGCGCACACCTCCGCCCACGGGTCCGCCACGGTCTCGGCGGACGGGCCGGGAGCGGCGGGCACGGGCGGCCGGGTGCAGTCGTGGACCCGGTGCCGATGGCCGTAGGCCACGGTCTCCGACGACGGCAGTACGCCGATGATCTGCTGCCTCGCCTGCACGGGCCGCCGTGTGTACGTCGTGAAGGTCAGCCGGTGCGCCTGCTCGCGCGGCAGCACCGCGCAGGCCAGCGCGATCCACTGGGCCACGGCGGCGCTGTCCCGCTCCACGAGCACGACCTGCCCGGCCCCCGGGTCGTCCGCGACCGCCCGGACGTCCGCGAGGACCGCCGCGAGCCGGTCGGCGCGGGACACCGCGAAGGCCACCAGCGCCTCGTGCTGCATGAGCCCCGACGGCTCGAAGCGGTCGATCGGCTCGGGCCTGCCGCCGTCCGGTGTCACCCGGCCCCAACGCCGGGACTCCCAGGCCGCGATGGGCAGCGCACCGTCCGGCAGCCGTCCCCCGGCAGGCAGATGGAGGGCATGGGCGTGGAAGTTGCCCCACCGCCCGCTGTAGTCGACGCCCGTGTAGACGGAACGGCTCAGCAGCCGCCCGCCGTCGGAGAGTTCGCTGAAGCTGAACGCCGTGGGGAAGCCGCTGAGTTCGTCGGCGTCGGGCCGTGCGGGGGAGTCCCGCGGCGGCTCGTACCCGATGAGCTGCTCCGCCTCTCTGAGCACGCCCTGCGGCACGTCCTCGCTGACCGCCGTGAAGCGGAAGCCGGATCCGCCGGGCCCGGGCGGCGCGGAGGTGTAGTGGAGCTGGGAGAGCGTCACCTGGACTGTCCTTTCCGTACGTTGGTCACCGGCAGCAGCCCGCGCCGGGCCAGCAGCCACAGCAATGGATCCTCCACCCGCAACGGCTGCGGCCCCGACTTCGGTACGTCCGCCGGGGCGTCGGCGGGCGGTGGCGCACCCAGCGCCGAGAGACCGAACAGCGACAACTCCGCGAAGTCCCGCTCCAGCTGCCGGTACAGCGCCCCCGAGTCCCAGTCGGCGAGCTGGGCGCGCAGCTCCTCGTGCACCGCGAGCCGGTCGTCCTCGTCGAGCGTCCCGCCCTCGTGGGTGGCGCTGTTCAGCAGCGGTGAGTGCGGGTCGAGCAGTGGCCGCAGCATGTCCGTCTTCGTCACGGCCACCGCTATCGGGGTGCTGACCCGGCCGCGCGAGCCGCCCCGGCCGTGCGCCCGCAGCTGGGTCGCGAGATCCGCCGCGATCTGCTGCGGCGGTGTCTCCACGGCGGGCAGCGGCGGTCCGTCGCCGAGCGGCAACCGGTCGCGCACGGAACCGAGTTGCAGCGGATCCACGAGCAGGATGATGCCGTCGGCCGCGCTGAGATAGCGGGTGTAGCGGTCCACGGCGTCGGCGCCCGCGAGGTCCTCGCCCGCCGCGTCGAAGAACACGAGCGTCGTGTGCCTGCTGCCCGTGCCGAGCCGTCCGCGCCGGGGCAGGCTCAGCCGGTACAGCAGCGGATCGTTGAAGCCCAGCGCGGCGGGGCGGGTCGCGTCCGGCAGCCGCAGCCGCTCGTACAGGTCCTGGGCCATCTCCTTGTCGCGCTGCTGCGTGCCCTGGCCCATCGCGGCGAGTGAGGCGTCGAAGGCCTGCCCGACCCGCCGGTTCAACTCGTTGACCAGCACGGCGACATACGTGCTCTTGCCGGACGCCTTCGCGCCGACCAGTGCGATGATCCGGCTGTCCTGCTCGCAGTAGTCGCTGGGCAGATCGCTGTGGCAGGAGCCGCACACCCGTACCGTCGTGGTCACGCCACAGCCCGGACAGACGGCGGGACCCGCGTTCGCGGCGGGCCGCAGCCTGGACACCGGTGAGCGCGGCCGGGTGAAGACCGGGCCGCGCATCCGGGCCGACGGGGGGATGCCCGGGCCCATGAACTCGGCCCACACGTCGTCGCGTTCGGGCCCGCACGGCTGCGAACCGCGCACCCCGCCCGCGATCATCAGACAGCGGTAGGGCAGCCCGGCGGCGGACGAACGGGCGAAGCAGTAGGGGCAGATGACGGTCGTCATGGGTTCAGCGCACCACCAGGGTCGCGGGGGACGGTTCTTCGAGTCGTACGGACGTGGCGTGCGCGCCGAGCAGAAACCCGCGCAGGGTGTACGGGACGGGACAGGGGGCCGAGTCCAACTCGTGCTCGACCGTACGCAGTTCCAGCAGCTCGGCACCGGCGATCCTGAGCACGGTGGTGCCGTCCGAGGGCCCCCGGGGCCGAAGCGTGCCACTGCGCGCCACACAGACGAACTCCGGCAGCTGCTCCGGCAACCGGGGCTGATTCTCCTCGAGGGAGGAGCCGGTGGAGGAACCGGCAACGGAGTCGGGAGCGGAGAGGGTGACGCGGATCAGGGGATTGCCGCGCCGCAGCATCCGGCGCGGCGCGGGCACCAGGCGGTACGCGACGGACGCGTCCGGCGGCAGTTCCGTCTCGGCGGGCGACGGCAGCGCGACCACGGACCCCGAGGCGCGCGGCGCGGGCACCGCCCTGACCCGGACACCGCCCCGGCCCACCGGCAGCCGCAGGCCCTGACGCCGGTACTGGTGGGCGGCGACGGCCTGTTCGCCCGTGCGTCCGCCGCTCTCCGTCCAGCTGACCGTCAGCAGGCCGGTGCCCTCGGGCCAGTCCAGGAGCACCTGCACCTGGCCGTCCGCCTGCCGCCGCGCGCTCAGCCCGGTCACGGCGACGGGCGCCTCCACGGTGACGGTCGGTCCGGCCACGGCACGTTCCCCGAGCACGGCGACGGCCGCGACCTCGGCGTGGGTGCCGGGCGGCGGACACAGCACCGGTTCGCCGTCGTGCGGGCGGCGCCACGGCAGCGGTCGGGGCAGCTCGGCGGTGGCCAACTCGGCGCCCGGCGCGGGTGCTTCGCCGGGCCAGCAGACCAGCCGTACGTCCGTGCCCTCCTCCGGTACGCCGTCTCCTGCGTCCCCTGTGCTCTCGCCGCCCGTCCAGGCGAACCTGATCGCCTCGCCCTCGGCCGTGGCCGTGAGCGTCCGTACGGGTTCGGGCCAGCGATGTGCCGTGCGAGTCGCCTCGACGCCAGGGGACGCGGCGGCCTGTCCCTCGGGCGTGCGGTAGTGGCACACGACCCTGAAGCGGTGCCGGCCCGGCGGCAGCCCGGTGGCCGCGAACCGGTCCCTCTCACAGGGGAGCGTGCCGGTCCGGCCGTCGGGACCGGTGTGCTCGACCGTCACCTCCGTGGCGCCGGGCGGTGTCCGCCAGGTGCCGTCGATCCGCTCCCGGCCGTCCGTCAGCGCGAGCCCGCTCACCTCGGGGGTGACCGGCAACTCCCGCGCGACGAGGGGGACGCCGTCCACGCGGCCCTCGCGCAGGGGGAGCGCCACGTAACGCACCATGCTCCCGAGCGGGATCGCCCGGTCCTCCGTGCCGCACACGCCGCCCGTGCCCGCGGGCACCTGGCGCACTTCACGGACCTCGGTGCTGCCGCGCCCGGTCCGCCGAAGCCGCAGGACGCGCCAGGCGATGCCGGGTTCCGTCGCGTCCCAGGCCAGCACCGCCGACTCCGGGCGCAGTGCGCACCGCAGCCGCCCGGTGCGGTCGTCGTGCCGGGGCCGGTGGATGCGTACGAGGCTGAACAGGGCTTTGCGGTCGTCCGCGGCGAGGCGCAGGGTCCGCAGATACTCCTCCGTCGCGGCCTCGGTGTCGCCCGCCTGCTCGGCGGCACGGGCCGAGTCCAGCGCGGCGTCGGCGTGGCCCAGCCGCCGGGTGAGGGTGACCCGGAGCGCGTCGAGCGACGGGTCGCGACCGGTGGAGGGCAGCCGTTCCAGGAGTTTGCGCACGCGACGCAGCCGGTGTTCGGCCCACGCGTCGGCCAGTCCCTCGGCGGCGGTCCTTTGCGCCTTGTCCAGGACGGGGCGGACGCCGGCGGCGGCGGTGAGGCCTGCGGATTCGTCGGCGTGGATGCCCAACGCCCGTGCCGTGTCCGGGTGCCGGCCGCGCGGGTGGTCCTGGAGGAGCCCGATCAGTTGGTACAGCAGGATTCTGCGCAGGGCCTGCGGGTCGGCGCGGTGGAGTTCGGCGAGGTCGTTCGCGAGGGTGGCCCTCGGGCCCGCGCCGCGGCCCAGGTCGGCCAGTAACGCGTGGTCGACGCGTCGTCGGCCGCGGGGGCCGAGCGGGACGAACACGCCGTCCAGGACGCGCAGTCCGGCGGCGGCGCCGGGGCCGGTACCGGTGCCGGTACCTGGGCCGGGGTCGAAGAGTTCGCCCATGTGGCGGAGGCCGGCGGCGCGTTGGGTGGCCATGAGGCGGGTGTAGCCGGGGGTCAGGGGGGTGAGGGGGAGTGCGGACAGCGCTTGGGGCAGGCCTAGGTGATGCCCGAACTCCAGACCTGCCACCTGTACCGCTCCCCCGGTCGTGCCTGCGACCGACATCCCATCAGATTTGGTGGGTTTGGGGGAGTGACTTTCGCAATCCGGCGAGGTGGGAGGGGTTGTGTGGGCGGGGTGGTTCTGAAGTGAAGAGGGAGTCCGCCCCCGCCGCCCCTACCCGTTCCCGTCCACACATGGGGGCTCCGCCCCCTCGCCCCCCATTGCGCAGTTCCCCGCGCCCCTAGACCCCCAGGGGCGCGGGGAACGGCGCAGTCTTTTGCCTTTTAGGGGCGCGGGGAACTGCGCAATCGGTTAGGGCCACCCCCACCGGCCCGCAGGTGACCGTTCAAGCCCCCACGGCGGCCAGAGCCGACACCGCGGCGGCCGCGTCGTAGCGGGCCAGTACCACGCGGGCAACCTCCGGCGCCGCGCCCAGCACCGGCGCCACCAGGTCCGCCTCGTCGGCGCCCCGTGCGACCCGATCCGGCAACCGCCCCGGCGCGAGGAAATACGGCGCCACAACCACCCGCGCACACCCCAGCGCACGCAAAGACCGCACCACCTCCCCCGTCCGCGGCAGCGATCCGGCGGAGGCGAACGCAGGCCGCACGGCGCACCAACCGGTCCGCCGCCACTCCCGCGCGATGTCTGCGATCACTGCGATCGCCCCCGGGTCGGTGGACCCCGCCGCGGCCAGTACGACCCCGGTCGAGGACTTGTCGGCGGGGGACAGCCCCGCCTCGTACAGCCGCCGTTCGAGCGCGGCCGTCAGCAGCGGCGACGGGCCGAGCACCTCGGCCTGCCGGATCCGCAGCCGGGCCGGTGCCTCGCTCAGCACCGACGGGATGTCCGCCTTCGCGTGGAAGGCGCGGGTCAGGAGCAGGGGGAGGGCCACGACATCGCGTACGCCCTCCGCCGCCAGCGACTCCAGCTTGCCCGATACGGAGGGAACGTTGAACTCCAGGAAGCCGGTCTCCACGCGCACCCCGGGCCGCCGCGCCCGCACCTGGCGTACCAGGGCGTGCACGGTCGCGGCATGACGCGGGTCGCGGCTGCCGTGGGCGATGACGAGGAGTACCGGTTTCGACATGGAGATCAGCTCTTCACCAGGAGACCACGGCTGCGCAGTACCCACCGCTCCAGGGGGCTGAAGATCAGCAGGTCGATGGCGATGCCGACGATCAGGATGAGGAGGATGGCGAGGAACACCATGGGCATGCTGTTGGCCGTACGGCCGTTCTCCAGCAGCTGGCCGAGGCCGATGCCCAGGTCCGGCGAGGACGCGATGATCTCGGCGGCCATCAGGGAGCGCCAGGAGAACGCCCAGCCCTGCTTCAGCCCCGCGAGGTAGCCGGGCAGCGCGGCCGGGATCACGACGTGCCAGGTGCCGCGCAGCCCCGTCGCGCCCATCGTGCGGCCCGCCCGCAGGAACAGCGGCGGGACCTGGTCGACGCCGGACACGAGGCCGTTGGCGATGGAGGGGACCGCGCCGAGCAGGATGACCGCGTACATCATCGAGTCGTTGAGGCCCAGCCACAGGACGGCCGGCGGCACCCATGCCACCGACGGCAGCGACTGGAGTCCGGACAGGATCGGGCCGATCGCCGCGCGCACGAACTTCACCCGCGCAACCAGCAGCCCGAGCGGGGTGCCGATGACGAGGGCCATCAGGAAGCCCAGCAGACCGCGCGAGACGCTGGTCCAGATGTATTCGAGGAGCGTGCCCTCCAGCCAGGCCTCCTGGACCTCGTCCCAGACCGCGGACGGGGCGGGCAGCTTGTAGCTGTCGGTGACCTCGGCCCACACCAGGACCTGCCAGACGACCAGCACCAGCGCCACGGCGACGATCGGCGGGAAGATCTTCTCCACGAAGGTCCTGCGGAAGGGCGTCCGCTTCGTCTGGACCGTGTCCAGCGCGTCGAGACCGGCTTCGAGTCCGGCGAGATCGGCGCTCTGTCCGGCGCTCTCGTCCTCGTCGGCCCGGCCCGTCACGCCGCCGTCCTTGACGGCGCTCGTCTCAGTGCTGGCCATGGCGGCGGATCTCCCCACGCAGTTGTTCGGTGATCTCGACGGACAGTTCCGCCACGGCGGGGTCCTCGATCCGGCGCGGCTGCGGAATGTCGACCGTCCACTCCCGCGCCACGCGCCCCGGGCGCGAGGACAGCAGCACCACGCGCTGGGCGAGCCGTACCGCCTCGCGCACGTTGTGCGTCACGAACAGCACCGACACGTTCGTCTCGCGCCAGATCCGGGTCAGCTCGTCGTGCAGCACGTCCCGCGTGATGGCGTCGAGGGCCGCGAACGGCTCGTCCATCAGCAGCAGCCGACTGTCCTGGGCGAGCGCGCGGGCCAGCGCGACCCGCTGCCGCATACCGCCGGACAGCTCGTGCACCCGCTTGCCGTACGCGCCCTCCAGCCGGACGAGCCGCAGGAGCTCCTCCGCCCTGGTGCGGCGGTCGGCCTTGGCCACGCCCCGCAGTTTCAGGGCGAGTTCGATGTTCTTGCCCGCGGTCAGCCACGGGAAGAGGGCGTGCTCCTGGAACATCAGGGCCGGGCGGCCGTCGGTGTCGATGTCGCCCGCGGACGGCTTGTCGAGCCCCGCGACCAGATTCAGCAGCGTCGACTTGCCACACCCGGAAGCTCCCAGGAGGGTGACGAACTCGCCGGGCGCGACATCGAGGGTGATGTCGTCCAGGACGAGCTGCTGCCCGGCGGGGCCGGCGAAGGACTTCGAGACGTGCTCGATCCGGGCGGCGTACTCCACCGACGTACCGGCTTCGGCGTCGTCGTTCTTGGCGAGGGCGGTTGCCACGGTCGTCACCTCCTGGGAACTCATGGGTCTGGGCCTGAACTCTCGGCTGTCCGGGCTTACTTGACGCCGAGGCCGGCGTCGTCGACCGCGCTCGCGCCCTCGGCCTCGAGGACCTTGTTCAGCGGCGCGAGGTCGTAGATGCCGTCGAGCTTGGGCTTCTCCAGCAGTCCGGCCTTCACCGCGTGTTCGGCCTCGGTGTTGAGGGTCGAGGCCAGCGGGTCGTCGGTGAACTGGATCGACTTCCACGCCGGGTCGATGACCTCGGCGGGCAGTTCCTTGCCGGACAGCGCCTTGAGCTTGGTGTTGGCGGCGGCCTTCGCCTCGTCCGGGTTGGCGTTGATCCACTTGTTGGTCTTCACCGAGCCGCGCAGCACGGCCTCGACGACGTCGGGGTGCTCCTTGAGGAACTTCTGCGACACGATGATGTTCGTGATCACGAACTTCTTGTCGGGCCACAGGTCGGCCTCGTCGAGCAGCACCTTCGCGCCCTCGGCGACCAGCTTCGACGCGGTCGGCTCCGGCACCCACGCGCCGTCGATGGACCCCGACTTGTAGGCGTCCGGCGTGATCTTGTTGTCCGTGCGGACCACGGAGACGTCGCCCTTGCCGCTCTGGGCGTTGACCTTCCAGCCCTGCTCGGCGATCCAGTTGAGGAACGCCACGTCCTGGGTGTTGCCCAGCTGCGGGGTGGCGATCTTCTTGCCCTTGATGTCCTTCGTGGACTTGATCTTGTCCGGGTTCACCACCAGCTTGACACCGCCGGAGGCGGAGCCGCCGATGATCCGCAGACCCTTGCCGTCGGTCGTGCTGTAGCCGTTGATGGCGGGGGAGGGGCCGATCCAGCCGATGTCGATCGACCCGGAGTTCAGCGCCTCGATCTCGGACGGACCCGCGTTGAACTGGGAGTACGAGGCCTTCGTGCCCCCGAGCTCCTTCTGCAGCAGCCCCTCCTGGTCACCCACGAGTGCGGTGGCGTGCGTCAGGTTCGGGAAATAGCCGATCCGGACGGTGTCGGCGGAGAGCTTCTTGCCCTCGGCGGCGACCTTCGAGGTGTCCTCGTCCTTGTCGGAGCCGTAACCGCAGGCGGCGAGGGTCAGGAGCGGAAGCGCGGCGGCCACGGCGATGCCGCGGCGAAGCAGTGTGGAGCCCTTGGCAGGCACGGGAGGGTTTCCTCTCGTTGGCCCGGCGGTCACGGTTCTTCAGGTCGTGGCCGGGAGGTCGGCAGGTCTTCGTCGTATCCGCGACGGCGGGCGGGGGGACGGGGCGCGCAGGCAGTGCGCGTACGTCAGCACGCACATCGCGCGACTCCGCCCTGTCCGGCGCCGAGGGCGCCGCTGCCGACACGGCCGCCCTCCTTCGCGAACGTGGAGTAGAAGTCCGTGGTGACCGTCATGTCAGAAGTCCCACCCGTCCTCGTCCGCCTCGGCCCTGACCGGCTCCGGGGAGGCGAAGGACTCGCCGACCATGCCCGCGGTGAGCGTGGTGCCGTCGGAGGGGTCGATCAGGATGAACGAGCCGGTGCGCCGGGAGTCGGCGTACGAGTCCACCGGCAGCGGCTCGGCGGTACGGATCTTCACGCGCCCGATGTCGTTGGCGACGAGGTGACCCGGGTGCGGGTGCAGGGACAGGTCGTCGAGGGTCAGCCGCGACGGGATGTCCTTGACGAGTGCTTTGACCGTGCGGGTGCCGTGCTTGAGCAGCACCCGGTGGCCGATGGTCAGGGGCGCGTCGGCCACGTGGCAGACCGTCGCCTCGATGTCCTGCGTGGTCGCGGGCGCGTCCTTGGTCGGCACGATCAGGTCGCCGCGCGAGATGTCGACGTCGTCCTCCAGGAGGACCGTCACCGACTGCGTCGTCCAGGCCAGGTCGACCGGCTCGCCGAGCAGGTCGATCGAGGCGATCCGCGAGGTGCGCCCGGAGGGCAGCACGGTGACCGCCTCACCGACGCGGAACGCGCCGGCCGCGATCTGTCCGGCGTACCCGCGGTAGTCCGGGTGCTCGGCGGTCTGCGGACGGATCACGTACTGCACGGGCAGCCGCGCGTGGCAGGTCGCCAGGTCGTGGCTGACCGGCAGGGTCTCCAGGTGCTCCAGGAAGGTGGGGCCGCCGTACCAGTCCATGTTCGCGGACGGGTCGACCACGTTGTCCCCGGCGAGCGCGGAGATGGGGATCGCGGTGATCTCGGGAACGCCCAGTTCGGACGCGTACGCCGTGAACTCCTCGGCGATCGCGGCGAACACCGGCTCCCGGTAGTCGACGAGGTCCATCTTGTTGACGGCGAGCACGACGTGCGGGACGCGCAGGAGGGCGGCGATCGCCGCGTGCCGGCGGGTCTGTTCGACGACGCCGTTGCGCGCGTCGACCAGGACCACTGTCAGCTCGGCCGTGGACGCCCCCGTCACCATGTTGCGGGTGTACTGCACGTGGCCCGGGGTGTCGGCGAGGATGAAGCGGCGCTTGGCGGTGGCGAAGTAGCGGTAGGCGACGTCGATGGTGATGCCCTGTTCGCGTTCGGCGCGCAGGCCGTCGGTGAGCAGGGCGAGGTCGGGGGTGTCCTGGCCGCGGTTGCGGGAGGCGTGTTCGACGGCTTCCAACTGGTCGGTGAGGACCGACTTGGAGTCGTGGAGCAGGCGGCCCACGAGGGTGGACTTGCCGTCGTCGACGGAACCCGCGGTCGCGAAGCGGAGCAGCGTCGTGTCGGACAGCTGCTCGACCGACAGCGGCTCGACGGGCTCGGTGGGCTCGATGGTGCTGGTCATAGTTAGAAGTACCCCTCGCGCTTGCGGTCTTCCATCGCGGCCTCGGACATCTTGTCGTCGGCGCGGGTGGCGCCCCGCTCGGTGAGCCGGGAGGCGGCGATCTCGGTGATCACGGCCTCCAGCGTGGTGGCGTCGGAGTCGACCGCGCCCGTGCAGGACATGTCGCCGACCGTGCGGTAGCGCACGAGGCGGGTCTCCACCGTTTCGCCGTTCCTGGGGCCGCCCCATTCGCCGGCGGTGAGCCACATGCCGGCGCGCTGGAAGACGTCCCGTTCGTGCGCGAAGTAGATCTCGGGCAGGTCGATGCCCTCGCGGGCGATGTACTGCCACACGTCGAGTTCGGTCCAGTTGGACAGGGGGAAGACGCGGACGTGTTCGCCGGGGGCGTGGCGTCCGTTGTAGAGGTTCCACAGTTCGGGGCGCTGGCGGCGGGGGTCCCACTGGGAGAACTCGTCGCGCAGGGAGAAGACGCGTTCCTTGGCGCGGGCCTTCTCCTCGTCCCGGCGTCCGCCGCCGAAGACCGCGTCGAAGCGCTCGGCCTGGATCTTCTCGGTGAGGGGCACGGTCTGGAGCGGGTTACGGGTGCCGTCGGGACGTTCCCGCAACACACCACGGTCGATGTAGTCCTGTACGGAGGCCACATGGAGCCGCAACCCATGCTTCTTGACCGTGCGGTCCCGGTACTCCAGGACCTCCGGAAAGTTGTGTCCTGTGTCCACATGGAGCAGGGAGAAAGGCACCGCTGCGGGCGCGAACGCCTTCAGCGCCAGGTGGAGCATGACGATGGAGTCCTTGCCGCCGGAGAAGAGCACCACCGGCCGCTCGAACTCGCCCGCCACCTCACGGAAGATGTGCACCGCCTCGGACTCCAGCGCGTCCAGATGGCTCAGGGCGTACGGGCTGTCGGTCCCCTCCTCGGAGACGTCGGCGACGGTCGTCATGCGAGACCCCTTTCGGCGAGCAGCGCGTGAAGCGCAGCCGCGGACTCCTGCACGGACTGGGTGTGCGACTCGATGCGCAGATCGGGCGACTCGGGCGCCTCGTACGGGTCGTCGACCCCGGTGAGCCCGGAGATCTCGCCCGCCGCCTGCTTGGCGTACAGGCCCTTCACGTCCCGCTCGCTGCACACCTCGACCGGCGTGGCGACATGCACCTCCAGGTACGCGGCACCGCTCGCCTCGTGGCGCTTGCGCACCGCCTCGCGGCTGTCGGCGTACGGGGCGATGACCGGCACCAGCGTCTTGACGCCGTTGCGGGACAGCAGGTCGGCGAGGAAGCCGATGCGCTGGACGTTCGTGTGCCGGTCCTCGCGGCTGAAGCCGAGGCCCGCCGTCAGGAACGTACGGATCTCGTCGCCGTCGAGCACCTCGACGCGGTGGCCCTCCTCGCGCAGCCGTCCGGCCAGCTCGTACGCGATGGTGGTCTTGCCGGCGCTCGGCAGACCCGTGAGCCAGATGGTGGCTCCGGTCACTTGGTTCTCCTGGTTCATCGAGGTCGTCGAGCCGGTCACGGTCGTCGCGGCCGTCAGGGGCGTCGCGGTCATGGTCAGCCGTGCAGTCCGCACTCGGTCTTGTTGCTGCCCGACCAGCGGCCGGCGCGGGCGTCCTCGCCCTCCAGCACGCGGCGGGTGCAGGGGGCGCAGCCGACGGACGGGTAGCCGTCCATGAGGAGCGGGTTGGTGAGGACACCGTGCTCGCTCACGTACGCGTCCACGTCGTCCTGCGTCCAGCGGGCGATCGGCGAGATCTTGACCTTGCGGCGCTTCTCGTCCCAGCCGACGACGGGGGTGTTCGCGCGGGTCGGGGACTCGTCGCGGCGCAGGCCCGTGGCCCAGGCGCGGTACCTGGTCAGGCCCTGCTCCAGCGGCGCGACCTTCCGCAGCGCGCAGCACAGGTCGGGGTCGCGGTCGTGCAGCTTCGGCCCGTACTCGGCGTCCTGCTCGGCGACGGTCTGCCGCGGGGTGAGCGTGATGACGTTGACGTCCATCACGGCCTCGACCGCGTCCCGGGTGCCGATGGTCTCGGGGAAGTGGTAGCCCGTGTCGAGGAACACGACGTCCACGCCGGGGTTCGCGCGGGACGCGAGGTGGGCGACCACCGCGTCCTCCATCGAGGAGGTGACACAGAACTGCTTGCCGAACGTCTTCACGGCCCACTGGAGGATCTCCAGCGCGGAGGCGTCCTCCAGATCACGGCCGGCCTGCTCGGCGAGCGCCTTGAGCTCTGCGTCCCGACCGCTCTCGGAGCCGGTCTGCTTCTCTGCGCCGGTCTGTTTCTCTGTGTCGGTATCGGTCTGAACGGCCGTCATATCTCGTCCCCTCCACCGTCGTTGCGCTGAAGTCCACGGGTCAGCAGCCCGAGGAACTTCAACTGGAAGGCTCGATTGCACGCTCCGCATTCCCACGCGCCGTGGCCCTGCTCGCCGGGACGCAGGTCCTCGTCGCCGCAGTAGGGGCAGTAGAAGGGCGCCGCGCGTTCGCTCATGACAGGGCCTCCTCGGAGGCGCGGGTGGCCCACGCGGCGAAGCGCTCGCCGTCCTCGCGCTCCTCCTCGAAGCGCTTCAGGACCCGCTCGACGTAGTCGGGCAGGTCGTCCGCGGTGACCTTCAGACCGCGGACCTTGCGGCCGAAGCCGGCTTCGAGTCCGAGCGCGCCGCCCAGGTGGACCTGGTAGCCCTCGACCTGGTTGCCCTCGGTGTCGAGCATCAGCTGGCCCTTGAGACCGATGTCCGCGACCTGGATACGGGCGCAGGCGTTCGGGCAGCCGTTGATGTTGATGGTGACGGGCTCGTCGAACTCGGGCATACGGCGTTCGAGTTCGTCGATCAGCGAGGCACCGCGGGCCTTGGTCTCGACGATGGCGAGTTTGCAGTACTCGATGCCGGTGCAGGCCATCGTGCCGCGCCGGAAGGTGGACGGCCTGACCTTCAGGTCGAGTGCCTCCAGGCCCTCCACCAGGGAGTCGATCTGGTCCTGCTCGACGTCGAGCACGATCATCTTCTGCTCGACGGTGGTCCGCAGCCGGCCGGAGCCGTGCGCCTCCGCCACCTCGGCGATCTTCGTGAGCGTGGTGCCGTCGACGCGGCCCACGCGCGGGGCGAAGCCGACGTAGAAGCGGCCGTCCTGCTGCCGGTGCACACCGATGTGGTCGCGCCAGCGGGCGAGCGGCTGGTCGGGGGCCGGGCCGTCGACGAGCTTGCGCCGGAGGTACTCGTCCTCCAGAACCTGGCGGAACTTCTCGACACCCCAGTCGGCGACCAGGAACTTCAGGCGGGCGCGGGTGCGAAGGCGCCGGTAGCCGTAGTCGCGGAAGATCGACAGGACGCCGATGTGGACGTCGGCGACCTCGTCGAGCGGGACCCAGGCCCCGAGGCGCTGGCCGATCTTCGGGTTCGTGGAGAGGCCGCCGCCGACCCAGAGGTCGAAGCCGGGGCCGTGCTCGGGGTGGTTCACGCCGACGAACGCGACGTCGTTGATCTCGTGCGCCACGTCCAGGAGCGGCGAGCCGGAGACCGCGGTCTTGAACTTGCGGGGCAGGTTCGAGAAGTCCTTGTTGCCGATGACCCGGCGGTGGATCTCCTCGATGGCGGGCGTGCCGTCGATGATCTCGTCCTCGGCGATACCGGCGACGGGCGAGCCGAGGATCACGCGGGGCGTGTCACCGCAGGCCTCGGTCGTGGACAGCCCGACGGCTTCCAGGCGCTCCCAGATCTCCGGGACGTCCTCGATGCGGATCCAGTGGTATTGGACGTTCTGCCGGTCGGTGAGGTCGGCGGTCCCGCGCGCGAACTCCTGCGAGATCTCGCCGATGACGCGCAGTTGCTGGGTGGTCAGACGTCCGCCGTCGATCCGTACCCGCAGCATGAAGTACTTGTCGTCCAGCTCCTCCGGCTCCAGGACCGCGGTCTTGCCGCCGTCGATGCCGGGCTTGCGCTGGGTGTAGAGCCCCCACCAGCGCATACGGCCGCGCAGATCGTTGGGGTCGATCGAGTCGAAGCCCCGCTTGGAGTAGACCGTCTCAATGCGCGTCCGCACGTTGAGACCGTCGTCGTCCTTCTTGAACTGCTCGTTGCCGTTGAGCGGGGTGTAGTGACCCACGGCCCACTGGCCCTCACCGCGGTGACGGCTCACCTTGCGGCGGGGCGTTGCGGCAGCAGGATCCTGCGGAGTGGCGGCCATGGTTTCTACGTCCTCCGGGACAGACGGATGCGGCTCTGACCTGCGCGTACGACTACATACGGGCATGCGTGCGCGGCATTGCGCAAGTCGAGACAGGGGGGAATGTCGGTGGTGCCGGGCACGGGGGCGCGGCCCCTGGTGCCGTGGGTCAGCGGACCGGACAGATGGCGCTGGACATGCGGCCGAGGTCGACGTGCCGCCGACTCACCAAGGCGATCCCAGTTCCAGACATGACGGAAGCGTGTCACGGCGATCTGGACACAGTCCAGCTTCGTCCAGGATGCGGACACCCTTGTCCCGAGATGTGGGACAAGGGTGGTGACGGTCACAAGATCGGGTCCGGATCACATCCCGCCAGGTCAGCCGACCTGTGCTCCGGGCCAGGGCCCGGGGGCGGCCACGTCCGGCTCCTCCTCCACCTTGGTGTCGAAGAGCTTGAAGCCGCGGCGCAGGTAGTTGTCCATCGCGTGCTCCCCGTCCTTGCTGCATGTATGCAACCAGACGCGCTTGGTCGGCGCCCGCCCCGGCCAGCGGTCGGCCAGGTCCCAGGCCCGCGCGACCCCGTACGAGAGCAGGTGTCCGCCGATGCGCCGGCCGCGGAAGGCCGGGATCAGGCCGAAGTAGACGATCTCCACGGCGCCGTCGTCCTGCGCCGCCAGCTGCAGGTATCCGGCGGGTGTCCCGTGGTCGTACGCGACCCAGGTCTCCACGCCCGGCCGGTCCAGCTCCTCCTGCCACCGCGCGTAGGTCCAGCCGAGCCGGTCCGTCCAGCGGATGTCACCGCCGACGGAGGTGTACAGGAAGCGGCTGAACTCGGGGGAGGGCACCTCGGCGCGGGCGATCCGGACGTCACCGTCGGGTGCGGCGGCGGGCAGCCGGTCTGCCGGAGCGGTCTGCTCCAGGGACCAGGTGGTCACAGCGATGCTCATGCGGGCCAGCGAACCACGGGGACGGGCTCCCCTCCAAAGCGGGACGCCCGTCCCTCCCGCGGGTCACTGCACGGAGTCGTCGACCGCCGACAGCGGGACCGCGTACAGCACCCGCTCCGGGATCGCCGGCGCCTCCCACGCGTTGTCCTTGTTCGCCGCCCACTCGGTGAGCGTCCACAGCTCGCCGGTCTCCTGCCAGTACGACAGGGACTCGGTGTGCTGGCCCCAGCAGGCGTACGACGTGCCGCCGTCGCCGCACTGCGCGGCCTTCGCGGCGCTCTCGTTCTGGCGCCAGAGCGTGCCGTGCCGGTCGCGGCTGCCCGGCGCGTAACCGGTGTACCAGTCGGCCTTGTCCGCCCCGTCCGGCTTGTGCGAGAGGACGCCCTGCAGCCCGACGGCCTTGGTCTCGTACGCCTCGTCGGCGTTCACGAGGTCACTGGCGTTGCTGCCGAGCAGGCCCGTGCGGTCGCTCGCGGTGCTGTAGTAGTAGCGCCAGACGCGCGCCGGTTCGGTACCGCCGGAGCTGAACCACTCGTTCGCGACCAGGCTGTCCGGGGTCGAGGTGCGGTCCAGCGAGACCGACGCGAAACAGGGACGCGCGTCGTTGTTCGTCGCGCTGCACGCCCCGCCGGTGAGGTTGTACGAGCCGATGGCCGGCAGTACGTACTGGTAGCCGCGCGCCGACCAGCCGCCGCTCACCTTGCCGATCTCGTCGCTGTTCACGTCGGCCCGCAGGATGCGGTTCATGTCGAAGACGAACAGGGCGTTGTCGTGATCGGCGCCGTTCTTCGCGGTGACGATCAGCTTGTCCTGGTACCAGACCATGCCGCCGACGTGCGAGCGGACGGCTCCGAAGTCCTTGCCGCCGGAGAGCGGGGCGACCAGCAGGACCCAGCGGTACTTGAGGTTCTTCGGGTCGTTCGCGTCGATGAAGGCGACCCGGGCCAGACCCTTGTCGGCGTCGGGCTCGCCCGCCTTGTGGTCGTTGTGGGTCCAGCCCGCCAGGATCACCCGGTCGGAGCCCCACTTGCCGTCGTTGTCGGCGTCCCCCGAGGTGGTGACGGACTGCGGCAGCCACTTCTGTGTCGTGGCGTCCCCGCTGTCCCAGCAGTACGCGCGGGACGCGGTCGGCTCGACGGGCAGGGCGGCCGACTCGGTCGCGTCGCAGTCGGCCTTGTTGCGCATCGGGTGGTTGGCGCTCCTGAGGACGGCGTCCACCCCGACCGAGCCGCCCATTGAGCTCTGCAGGGTGTCCAGCGTCGACTCGGCGACCAGGTTCTCGTGCAGCTGCAGCTTGCCGATCTCGGACGACGAGGTGAGCGGCTTCAGGGGGCCGGGATTGTCGCTGCCGGCGGCCTGCGAGGTCGTGATGATGGTGGCGGCGGCGGTGAGGGCGAGGGCGGCCCCGGACAGGGTGGCCCGCAGGACACGCCCCTTGGTCCGGCGGCGATGTCTGCCTCGATACGTCATAGGTCCTCCCGCGTCGGCGGCCAACTGCCTCCTGCGATCCAGCGGTTGAGCCGGAGGAGACGGATGTGGGGGGCCGTGGGTTGGATGGTACGGCAGAGGGGGGCGAGCCAGGTCGAATACCCGGCAATAGGTCGGGATTGCGCCCATGGCTCCCCCGGAGGGAGGAGGATACCGTCATCACTCCGGCAGGGGCTGCGCGCAACCCGCGTCCACCGGCCCGGTCGTGCTCCCCGCGACCCGCGCGCGCACCACCCCCGGAGCCGACGAATACGGAAGCAGGTCGCGAGGGTTGCCGGGGAGGACCACCTCCACCTCGGCCGTCTCGCGGAAACGGTACGGCCGGTGTTCCAGGACGGCCCCCAAGTAGCGCCGTACACGCGACATCTCGGCCCGTACGGTCACCGTGCGGCCCGGGTCGCCGAACACGTCGTCGGCCAGGCCGGCGGCGCTGCGCCCGGTGCGGTGCAGCGCCAGCAGGTACAGCAACTCGGTGTGGCGCGGACTCAGTTCATGGGTCCAGGTGCCCGCACCGTCCGCCACGGTCACCGACCAGCGGCGCGGCCGCGAGACGTCCAGCTCGATCCGGGTGGTGTCGCCCGGCGGCCGGAGTCCGTCCGAGGCGCGGATCAGCCAGCCGCCGGTCAGCGGCTCCACCGAGCACGGGCCGAGCGGCGGCAGCCGGATCCGGTCGGCGCCGGGCACGGCGGGCAGCGCGACCCGGTCCAGATGCGGCATGCCCGTGACCGCGGCGGTCCAGCCGTCCCGGTCGACCACGAGGGCGCGGCCGGTGATCCGGGCGAGGACCGGCGCGGCCACCGAGCGCAGCCGGTCCAGCGCGGCCAGATGCCGCTCCCGCAGCCGCGCCTCGGCGAGCTTGGCCACCGAGTCGACCCACGCGAGGGTCGACGGATGCATCGTCTCCCAGGGCCCGCTGACGTCCACGACACCGATCAGCCGGCCGTCGCGCGGGTCGGTGATCGGTGCGCCCGTGCAGGTCCAGGTGGCGTGGGTGCGTACGAAGTGTTCGGCGGCGAAGACCTGGACGGGGCGGCGGACGACCGCGGGGGTGCCGATGCCGTTCGTGCCGACGACGTTCTCGCCCCAGTCCGCGCCGAGTTCGAACCCGAAACCGTCGGCCCTGTGCAGCACGGGCCTGCTGCCCTCGCGCCACAGCACCCGGCCCTCGCCGTCCGCCACGACCATGATGTGGCGGGTGATGTCCGCGACCGACAACAACCCCTCGCGCAGCACCGGCAGGACGTGCCGCAGCGGGGACTCCCGGCGCCGCCGCTCGATCTCGTCGCGGTCGAGCAGCCCGGCGCGGAAGTCGTGGTCGGGGTCGACCCCGCTGCGCAGCATGCGCCCCCAGGACTCCCCGATGACCGGCCGCGGGTCGAGCGGCCCCCGCTGGCCGGACAGCGCGGCGTCGCGTACCTCGTCGAGCACGCGGGCCGCCCGCACGGCGTTCCCCGCGGCCAGCCCTGCCACGTCCATGGGCGAGTGCGCCATCGCGTCCTCCCGAAATGCCTGAGCGGACAGCCGGCGGCTGTCGGACCGTCCCGGCGACGGGTGTCCGTCACCGAGCGCGACAATCCGAACACGCAGCGGAGATTCCATGCAGGGTTTGCAAGGTAAGAGCAGGGTGCGGAGACGTTGCAACCCTCTGCAACTCTGGTGCGACGCCCGGTGCCCGGCCGAAACTCTACGACGCACGGGGGTGGTGCCGTGTCGGCGCAGTACCACCCCCGTGGCGAGGCCGACCGGAAGGCCGCCGGGGTTGGTGCCGGTGCCGGTGCGGGGTCAGGAGACGGGGCGTGCCCGTTCCACCACCGACGCCAGGTCGAGGGTGTGCGGCAGCGTCCCCAGCGACGACCCCCAGTCCCCGCCGAGCCGTGACGCGCAGAACGCGTCGGCGACCTCCGGCGGCGCGAAGCGCACCAGCAGCGAACCCTGCAGCACCACGGCGATCCGCTCGACGAGCCGCCGGGCACGCCCCTCGACACCGCCCAGGTCGGCGAGTTCGGTCAGCAGGTTCTTGATCGCGCCGTCCAGCCGGTGATCGGCGCCGCGCGCCAGACCGACCTCCCGGAGATACGCGTTCAGGGCGGCCGGCTCCCGCTGCAGGGCCCGCACCACGTCGAGCGCCTGCACGTTCCCCGCGCCCTCCCAGATGGAGTTGAGCGGCGACTCGCGCAGCAGCCGCGGCATGCCGGACTCCTCCACGTACCCGTTGCCGCCCAGGCACTCCAGGGCCTCCACCACGACCGGCGTACACCGCTTGGTCACCCAGTACTTGGCCGCCGGCACCGCGAGCCGCAGGAAGGCCCGCTCCTGCTCGCCGCCGTCGTCGTACGCGGCGGCGAGCCGCAGCGCGAGGGTCGTCGCCGCCTCCGACTCCAGGGCCAGGTCCGCCAGGACGTTCCTCATCAGCGGCTTGTCGACCAGCCTGCCGCCGAACGCCTCGCGGTGCTCGCAGTGGTGCACGGCCTGCGCGACGGCCTGCCGCATCAGCCCCGCCGAACCGAGCACGCAGTCGAGGCGGGTCGCGGCGACCATCCCCATGATGGAGCGCACCCCGCGCCCCTCCTCGCCGACCCGGCGCGCCCAGGTCCCGTCGAACTCGACCTCGGCGGAGGCGTTCGACCGGTTGCCCAGCTTGTCCTTGAGCCGCTGGATCCGGAAGACGTTGCGGGTGCCGTCCGCCAGCACGCGCGGCACCAGGAAACAGGTGAGCGCGTCCAGGCCGCCCTGCTCGCCCTGTTCGCCGACGGGGCCCGCCTGCGCCAGGACCAGGAAGCCGTCCGACATCGGCGCCGAGCAGAACCACTTGTGGCCCGTCAGCTCGTACGTCCCGTCCTCGGCGAGCGGCCGCGCCGCCGTCGTGTTCGCGCGGACGTCGCTGCCGCCCTGCTTCTCCGTCATACCCATCCCGAACAGGGCGCCGGCCTTCTTGGCGGCCGGACGCAGGTCCTGGTCGTAGACGGTGGACGTGAGGCGTGGTTCCCACTCGGCGGCCAGCGCCGGGTCGGTGCGCAGCGCGGGCACCGCCGCGTGGGTCATCGACAGCGGGCAGCCGTTGCCCGCCTCGACCTGGCTCCAGACCAGGAACCCGGCCGCGCGCCGCACATGCCCGCCCGGCCGCGACCAGGCCGCCGTCAGCCCCGCCGAGACGCCCTTGCCGAGCAGCCGGTGCCAGGACGGATGGAACTCGACCTCGTCCAGGCGTTCGCCGTAGCGGTCGTGGGTGAGCAGCTTCGGCGGGTTCTCGTTGGCCAGCGCCCCCCACTTCTGGACCTGCGCGGACCCGGAGGTGCGCCCGAGGGCCGACAGCTCGCTGTGCGCCTCGTCGAGGAGCGCGGGATCGAGATGCCGCCCGACCGCCTCCACGAGGGCCCGGTCGGCGGTGAAGAGGTCGTACGCGACCAGCGGCGGAGCCTGGTTGGTCACGGTGTGGGTGCGGGCTGCCATGCCTGCGAACCTACCCGCGGTGCGGCGATCGTCACCAAACTCCCGCCGCACCCCCCGTACGCCGGAGCGCCGCCGTCCGGTCAGGCCGGACGCGACAGCGCGGCCAGGTCGCCTGAGCCGAGGGTGTCCTCGCCGCGCTGGCTCACCGACCAGCTCGGGCTGTGGACGGTGTCGAGGTAGCGCTCACCGAGGTCGGGGGCTATCGCCACCGACGTGAGGTCCCGGGCCCCGTGCAGATCCATCCACCTGGACGCCCCGCTGACGACCGTGCCGGTGGAGCCGCCGAACAGGAACCCCCGTGCGGCCAGCCGGCGGCAGACACGGACGGTGTCCGCCTCCTCCACGTGCACCACGTCGTCGACATACGACTCGTCGAGCATCGGCGGACGTACGCCCATGCCGAGCCCCGGGATCAGCCGCGGACGCGCGGGCCCGCCGAAGGTCACCGAGCCGACGCTGTCCACCGCGACGATCCGCACCCGGCGCCGCCACTGCCAGAACCAGCGCGCGCAGCCCATCAGGGTGCCGGTGGTGCCGGCCCCGACGAACAGCACGTCCAGGTCGGGGAAGCGGCGGGCGATGGCCGGCGCCGTGGTGCGGTAGTGCGCCCGCCAGTTGCTGTCGTTGGCGTACTGGTTGAGCCAGACGTACCGGTCGTCCGAGGCACACAGCGCCCGTACGTACGCGATCCGGGCGCCCAGGAAGCCGCCGTGCAGCGCGGGCTCCTCGATGACGTGGACCACGCTGCCCAGAGCTTCCATCATCCGCCGGGTCGCCGGGTTGCAGCGTGCGTCGGTCACGCACCGGAACCCGTAGCCACGGCTCGCGGCGATCACGCTCAGCGCCACGCCCAGGTTCCCGGACGACGACTCGACCAGGACGGATCCCGGTCGCAGGGCGCCGCTGCGTTCGGCGGCGTCCACCATCTCGGTGGCCGCCTTCATCTTGATCGACCCCGCGAAATTGAACCCCTCGCACTTCAGGAAGAGCGGCAGCCCCATCGTCGCCCGCAGGTCGACGTAGAGCTCGTTCTCGTTGAATTCCGAAGGATCGGAAATGACAGGCATGAGTCCCCCTCATTCATGCGGCCTTCGTGCGGCGCCGTGCCCACGTCCCGTGCGGCACGGCGCCCGCCGGTCAGCCGTGCCGGCGCAGCTCGTGGAAGAAGCCGTCCACGACGTGCGGCTCGCCCCGCCGGGCCACCTCGTCGTGGACGAACTTGCCGACCGCGAGGTCGAGGACCCCGAGGCCGAAGGGCGAGAAAATGACCGTCCGGTCGGCCGGCACGGTCACCCGCCCGGACAGCACGTCGTCCAACGTGCCGTCGATGAAGTCCCGGCCGCCGCTGAGGCGTTCGGCCAGATGCGGAGAGGTCTCCGCCTTCAGGCAGTGCTCGATGTCGTCCACGAAGTTGGCCGAGGCGAGCAGGATCTCGGGTGCCAGGTCGCGCAGCGACACATGCAGCACCAGCGGGGCGTGGTCGAACCACGCGAGGTCGTGGATGTGCGGTGCGCCCGCGACGGTGGCGAAGACCACCAGGTCGCTGGAGCGGATCAGCGACTCGGCGCTGTCGTGCACGGTGAGGCGGCCCTTGGCGCCCGACCGTTCCAGATAGCCGCGGAATCCGGCCGCGCTGTCCGCGGACAGGTCGTACACCCCGGTCTCCTCGAACGACCAGCCGGTGGCGGTGAGATGGGTGTGGATGTGGCGGGCGATCAGCCCGGTGCCGATGAACCCGACCCGGACCGGCCGGGTGCGGCCGCGGCTGAGCCGGTCGGCCGCGAGCGCCGCGGAGGACGCCGTCCGGGCGGCGTTGATGATCGACGCCTCCAGGCAGGCGAACGGATAGCCCGTCTCGTGGTCGTTGAGGATCAGCACGGCCGAGGCCCGGGGCAGTCCGGACGCGGTGTTCTCGGGGAAGCTGGAGACCCACTTGATGCCGTCCACCCCGATGTCTCCGCCGATCGACGCCGGCAGCGCGATGATCCGCGACGACGGGCGGTCGGGGAAACGCAGGAAGTACGACGGCGGGTTCACCGAGTCGCCGCCCCCGTGCAGCCGGTACACCCGCTCGACGAGGTCCGCGATCTCGGACTCCCGCCCCTCCAGCGCCTGCTGGACCTGAGAGCCGGAGACGACGGAGAACGGGGGAGCGGTGAGCGTCCGCCCGGATGCCTCGTGTGCCCCGGACGCCTCGGGTGTCCCGGACGCCCCGGCGGCCTGCGCCGCGTGTTCCGTGCCGGTCATGCGGTCCTCACTTCGGTCGTGGGGGTGGAGTCGGTCAGCCGGACCGGGTCGGCCAGTGCGGCGAGCACCTCGCGCGGGCCCTCGAAGGGCTCCCTGCTGTGCGCGGTGCGGATGTTGTCGACGATCATCAGGTCGCCGGAGCGCCACGGCTCGCGCACGGTGTGGGCCTCGTACACCGCGTTGATCTCCCGGACGACGTCCTCGCCGATCGGATCGCCGTTGCCGTGGCGGGTGTTGAAGGGCAGCCCGTCGGGGCCGTAGACGTCCACCAGGTACTCCCGCACCTCGGGGTCCATCGTCCACTCGTTGAGGAAGGCGATCTGGTTGAACCAGCAGGGCCGTCCCGTGACGGGGTGGCGGATCACCGCGGCGCGGCGCTGGCGGGTGTGCAGGGAGCCGTCGCTCTGCCAGGCGAACTCGATCGCGTGGCCCCGGCAGTAGCGCTCGACGGCGGCGCGGTCCTCGGTGCCGAAGGCCTCGCCGACCGACGCCCCGATCTCGTCGTTGTACGTCCGCGTGAGCAGCCAGCCCTCCCGGGCGAACCGCTCGGTGAGACCGGCCGGCAGCGCGTCGAGCACGGCGGGCGCGTCGGCGACGGCGGTGGCGCCGCCCCCGGCCGGCGCGTCGAGGCACGCGAACAGCATCAGCGCGGGGAACTCGACCGCGTAACTCAGCTCGTGGTGCATGCACATCTGCTGGTTGGGCGGCCACTTGGTGGAGGAGTACACGCCGTCCGCGTACGTCCGCCGCGGTGCGAAGGACTCCCGGTCGGGCATCAGTGCGGTGGCCAGCCGCCGGAACACCTCACCGGTCGTGTCCGGGTCGCTCAGCCCCAGGCCGCGGACCAGGACGCTGCCGTGCTCGGCGACCACGGCGCGCAGCGCGTCGCGGTGGACGGCCGCCCAGCCCGCCGTGTCCCCGGCCACGTCGGCGCGCAGGACCGGAGGGCTGCCGGGACGCAGGACGACGTCGGGCAGGAGCGTCGGAGTCGTGGACATCGTGTGGTTCCTTCCGGTCTCGCGCGGTGCGGACCGCGCGCGGGTGTGCGTGGGGTCGTGGGCCGGCTCCTGCGCCGGTTTCCGGGCCCGTTTCCCGGCGTGGTTCACGACGCCTCCCTGGCCGGGGCGTCGAGCAGGCCCGCGAGGTCGGCGAGGACGGGGTGGCGGGCGACGTCCTTGAGGGTGATCGCCCGGTCCAGGGCGACCGCCAGCTTCACCGCCGCGAGGGAGGTGCCGCCGCGGTCGAAGAAGTGGTCCAGGCGGCCGATCCGGTCCTGCGGGACGCCCAGCACCTGCGCCCAGGCCGCCGCCAGCCGCAACTCGCCCGGGGTGCCCGGCGCGTGCTCGCCGTCCCGACCGGCCGCACCGCTCCCGGCGGAGTCGAGATCCCCGGCGAGCGCGGTCAGCGTCTTGCGGTCGATCTTGCCGTTGGCGGTCAGCGGCAGGCTCTCCCGCCGGTGGACGGCCGACGGCACCATGTACGCCGGGAGCGACACGGCCAGCCGCTCAAGAACCGTCTCCGGGTCGAGCGGCCCGGACCCGGCGCAGAACGCCACCAGCCGGGTGCCACCCGCGACCACCACGGCGCCGTCGCGGACGCCGTCCACCCGCAGCAGCGCGTTCTCGATCTCACCGATCTCGATGCGGAAGCCGCGGATCTTCACCTGGCTGTCCCGGCGGCCCAGGAACTCCAGCTTCCCGTCGGGCAGCCACCGGCCGTGGTCCCCGCTGCGGTACAGCCGCTCGCCCGGCCGGTACGGGTCCTCCCCGAACGCGGCCTTCGTGCGCTCGGGGTCGTTGACGTACCCGCGGCCCACGCACACCCCGGAGAAGACGATCTCGCCGGGCGCGCCGAGCGGTACGGGGATCAGGTGCTCGTCGACGACGTACACGCGCACGTTGGCGACCGGCCGGCCGAGCGGGACCCGGTCCTCGTCCGGCACTCGCTCCATGACCTCGTGGTTGGTGTCGTCGGAGGTCTCGGTCAGGCCGTACGCGTTGGCCAGCCGGATGCCCGGCTCGGCCGCGAACCAGCGCTGGACGAGTTCCTTCTTGACGGCCTCCCCGGTGACCGACACGCAGTGCAGAGCGGGCAGTTCGCGCGGGCGCTGCTCCAGTTCGGCGAGGACGGCTTCGAGGTACGACGGGACGACCTGGAGCACATTGACCCCGCCGTCCGTGATCGTGTCCACGAACCGCGGCACGTCCAGGATCACCTCCTGAGGCACCAGCAGGGTCCGCCCGCCGACCAGCAGCGCGGAGACCAGCTGCCACAGCGAGATGTCGAAGCACTGGGGCGCCGTCTGCGCGACGACCTGCCCCTCGCCGACCCCCAGGTCGCCGATCTTGGCCAGGACGTGGTTGACGAAGCCCGCGTGCTCGCACATCGCACCCTTGGGCTCGCCGGTGGAGCCGGACGTGAAGTAGATGTAGGCGAGCTGGTCCGCGGCGACGGGGACACCGAGGTCGCCGTCGGCGTGGTCCTCCCCGTAGACCTCCTCGACGTGCAGGACGTGGGCGCCGGTGTCGGCCGCGTCCAGCGTGGCGGTGCTGCCGTTCTCGGTCAGGACGAGTGCGCAGCCGGCGCGCCTGAGCGTCTTCTCGATCCGCCCGGCGGGGAAGTGCGGCTCGACGGGCAGATAGACACCGCCCGCCTTGAGGACCGCGAGGACGGCGGCCGTCCAGTCCAGATCGCGTTCCATGACGACCGCGACGACGCCCTCGGGGCGCAGCCCGCGGGCGAGCAGTGCCCGCCCGATGCGGTTGGCTCGCGCGTTCAGTTCGCGGTACGTCCACTCCTCGTCCCCCTGGACGGCGGCGACGGCGTCCGGATGCGCGGCCACCCGCTCCTCGAAGAGCTCGTGGACGCGGCGGTCCGGCAGTTCGCGGTGCGGCCCGGCCAGTTCGTCGAGCTGGAACCGGAGTTCGTCCTCGCCCAGCAGGCTGTGCCGGTCGTGCGCGACGTCCGGGTCGGCGGCCAGCAGGCGGAGCGCGGCCAGGTGGTAGCCGGCGATGCGCGCGGCGGCTGCGGCGTCCAGGACGTCGGTGCGGTACCGCAGCCGCAGGGCGTGGCCCGCCACGCCCACGTGCAGCACGGCGTTCGCGGTGTCATCGGCGTCCGCGGTCCGCCCGGTGCCGTCGTCGTGGCCGTGCGGGTCGAGCACGGCCGCGAAGGGGACCGGGGCGCCGCCCGACTCCCGCGCGGGCGGCTCCCCGGCCGGTTCATGGGCGGCCTCGCGGACCGCCAGGTCCGCCTGCGCCAGCAGGTCGCGCCAGGTGCCGGGGCCGACGGCCAGCCGGCGGAGCACCGGCGCCGCGCCCTTCGCGGTGACGTGGCCGGTGACGGCCTCGCGCTCACCGGACAGGGCCGCGAGGACCTTGGCGTGTGCGGCCAGGAGCGCGGACGGCTCCGGCACCGGTCCCGCGGGCAGCGGAACCTCGTACTCCGCCGTGCCCGGGCCCGGGTCGAGCGTCCACCTCGGGATCGTGTCCATTCTGTGTTCCCCCCTGTGTTCCCGTATGTGCTGTGGTGCCTGTCGTGCCTGTGGTGCCGTCAGGTGCGTCGCTGTTCGGCCGCCGGGTTCCCGCCCCAGTGCGCCCCCGGCGGTACCTCCTCGCCCTTCATCAGGAAGGAGTCGGCGGCCAGAACGGCGGCGTCCCCCACAGACGCGCCGTAGTGGACGAGCGCGCCGACGCCGAGCGTGACGCCGTCGCCGATCTCGATGTGGTCGGACTTGAAGGTGCCGTCCTCCTGCGAGTGCGACTGGATCTTGCTGTGTGCGCCGAGGGTGCAGTCGTCGCCGATGGCGGTGAGCGTGCGCTCGGTGATGTAGGCCCCGTCGTCGAAGACCCGGCGGCCGATGCGGACCCCGAGGAGCCGCCAGAGCAGGCTCTTGAACGGGGTGCCGTTGTAGAGGGCGAAGTGCGTGTCCGGGACCTTCCACAGCCGCTCGTGCTGCCAGAAGAGCGGGTCGTAGATGGAGTGCAGGCGCGGCTCCAGCGGCCGGAACCGCAGGATGATCCGCTCCACCAGCGCGTAGTAGACGGTGGTGAACGCGACCCCGGCGAGCAGGGAGGCCCCGATCAGCGGACCGCCGGCGGTGCCGTACTCCCCGTACAGGTCGAAGGCGGCGAAGCCGAGGACCATGAGGGCGAACCAGTCGAACCACCGCAGGAGCAGGAACAGGCCCATGGTGTGCAGGTTGTGGCGGTTCTTCGCGGTGAGGCGGCGGTGCAGCTCGTCGCCCTCGCGGAGGTGGTCGAAGCGGGTGTCGCGCTCCACGGTCCGCGGGATCTCGAAGGGCGGCGAGCCCAGCAGGCCGACCCCTTCGCGGACCTCCCCGTCCAGCGGGACCATGACCTTCGTCGCGAGCAGGACGTTCTCGCCCGTGCGCCCGCCGACCGGGTAGGCGATGTGGTTGCCCAGGAAGCTGTTCGGTCCGATCGTCGCGCGCGAGACCCGGAACGACGTGCCCGAGAACTCGGCGTTCATGATCGAAAGTCCGTCGGCGACCATCGTGCCGCGCCCGACGGTGGCCAGGAACGGCGTCTCGTGCGCCACCCCGGTACCGAAGTTGGAGCCGGTCTGCTCGACGTGCGAGAGGTCGTACCCGATGGCCCGCAGGTAGTGGACGATGTACGAGCTGTCCCCGCACAGCCACTTGAAGAACTTGACGTTGGTCAGCCGCGCGACGGTCCGCTGCACCGAGTAGTGGAAGCCGTAGAGCGGGTAGACCCGGTCCGGCTCCAGGAACCGGTTCAGCAGCCGCGGGACCACGGTCACGACGGCGAGTCCGACCACGATGAAGCCCACGAAGAGCGCGACCGACAGGGCGAACGCCTCGGCGTAGAACCGCCCCGACGTGGTGTTCTGCGTCTCCGGGTTCAGCAGCGTGTCCAGTGAGGGCGCCACCGTCAGCAGCATGTACGTGCCCCCGACGAGGAGCGGCATGGTGACCAGGAGCGTCTGGAGGACGGTGGCCAGGCCGTAGCCCACCCGGCGCGCGGTGCCGCATTCCGCGGGGGCGACCCGTACGTAGTCCACGTCCGTGCGCTGCGCCGGCGAGCCGTGCCAGTGCTGGCCGGCCGGGACCGCGGCGCCGCCGTACAGCGCCGACGCGTGGCCGAGCTGGGAGCCGTCGCCCATGGAGGTGCCGATGTCGAGGACCGTGTTCTCGCCGACGAACACGTCCTGGCCCAGCGTGACCCGGCCGGTGCGGATGCGCCCGGCGTGCGCCTGGTAGCAGAGGAAGTGCGAGTCCTTGCGGATCACGGTGTTCGCGCCGACCGTGAACAGGTCGGTGCAGACCGGGAGCGCGTGGGAGAGGATCGTGACGTTCCTGCCGATCCGCGCGCCGAGGGCCCGCAGATACAGGACGTGGAGCGGGTTGCCGGCGAAGAGGACCATCGGGTTCGCGTGCAGCAGCACCTTGACGGTCCAGAAGCGCAGATAGGCCAGGCTCCAGACCGGGAACTCGGTCTCCTTCCAGCGGCCGACCAGCACCCACTTGGCCACCACCGGCAGCGTGCACAGGCCTACGAAGACACCGCCTCCGAAGAGGGCCGACCGCAGGTAGACGTCGACGACGCCGTCCCCGGCCGACACCCAGTCGTACCCCTGGGCGGTGACGAGCCCGGAGAGCAGGCAGTACAGCGCGAAGACCAGGAACTGCAGTGCCCCGCACAGGACGTACCGCGCGCTGCTGCCCGCGGCGGGCGGCGCGGCCGGTTCCTGCGGTGGCGCGGGCTCCTCGGCCGGGACCTCGGAGAGCGCCGCCGCCAGGCCCCGGATCGTCGGGTGGCCGTACACGTCGCGCATCGACACGGCCGGCAGGCCGGGGTGCTTCCTGACCCGGGCGCAGAAGTGTGCCATCACCAGGGAGTTGGCACCGAGGTCGTCGAAGAAGTGACTGTCGACGGGGACCTGCTCGGCGCGTACGACACCGGCGAGCACCTCCGCGAGGACAGGTTCGATCCCGTTCACCGGGTCGCGGGTGGTCACGGACCGCGCCGGAGCGGCGGTCGCGACCTCAGTGGGATTTCCCACCACTTGATCTCCTTGCTGGTGATTGCTCGTACTTGTGGACCGTTCGGAGTGTTTGGCACCTCCGGATGGGAATACGAAGGATTCACGCCCGCAGTTTCATCACGCACCCGAATTGGTGACGAAAGATGTTCTGGTGAACCACGGTGATTCCTGTGTGACTCCGGTGTGCCGGAAGATAGACTTGTTTCTCGCGCGAGCTGTGTCGTGTCAGGGCAGGCGAGAAGAGGATGTTCGGGAAGTGTGTGAAGTGGCCGCGTGGAAAAGGCGCAGTGCAGCACGGCATGATCCGCGTGGTTCCCACGCGGATCACGGGTGACGCGGCTGTGTAGGACCCTCCTCCGGGCCCTTCTGAGTCCCCCCGTGTCGTGGTGCCACCGAGCCGTCCCCACGTGCCCAGCGCAATGCAATCCGAATTGTTTCGGCGTGCTCATGAACGGGTCAAGGGCGTTTCGGCCTATGGCGCTTTCTCGCTGTCCGATGCTTCAACGCCGGTCACCCTGAATGATCTCGTCCGACCGCGTCACCGGGGAACTCGCCGGTGCACAGTGCATGCGTTGTTGCGTATTCCACTTCTGCAGGGCGGGTATTTCGGCCACGCGGTCATGACAGAAAAAGGGTTCGATTTCTGTTTACGATTACCGCGGAATTGCTGCCGCTTTTCCGTCGTATGACGGAACCGGACCGGTACCGTCCCGCCACCGGGTCGCGCGCGCCGCTCCCGCCACACCCGCTGCAGGTCGCGGTACCGGGGGATGAGTGCGACCCCGCGCGGCGGATACCTTTAGGGCGTGCAGCCAGCAAGTGAACCCCCTCAGAGGACGTCCGGTCGTCTCCACCGGGCGCGTGCCCTCTATCGGAACGTCTCGAAGCGCAGGACCGCCTGGCTGCTGCTCAAGGACACCGTGAACTCGTGCATCGAGTACCGGATCCTCGGACTCGCGGCGGAGGCGGCGTTCTTCACGCTGCTGTCCGTGCCGCCGCTGCTGCTCAGCATGATCGGCCTGCTCGGCTACGTCGACGACTGGACCGGCGCCGACACCATCGCCAGTGTGGAGACCAGCCTCCTGGAGGCCTCCCGCACGGTCCTGACTGACAAGGGCGTCAAACAGATCGCCGAACCGCTCCTGCACGACGTGATGGAGGGCGGCCGGCCCGACGTCATCTCCCTGGGCTTCCTGTTCGCCCTGTGGTCCGGCTCCCGCGCGGTGAACGTCTTCATCGACACCATCACCGTCATGTACGGCCTCGACGGGGTGCGCGGGATCGTCAGGACCCGCCTGATGGCCTTCCTGCTCTTCCTCGTGGCCCTGCTGATCGGCTCGATCGCCCTGCCGCTGATGGTCGCGGGCCCCGACGCCGTGGTGAACGTCGTGCCCTGGTCGACGACCGTCGTACAGGTGCTCTACTGGCCCGTCGTCATCGTTCTGTCCATCGTCTTCCTGACCACGCTGTACCACGTGTCAGTACCGGTGCGCTCACCCTGGATCGAGGACGTGCCCGGCGCGCTCGTCGCCCTCACCATGTGGGTCCTGGGCAGCCTCCTGCTGCGCATCTACCTCACGAACACCGTCGAGGGCCCCACGATCTACGGCTCCCTGGCCGCGCCCGTCGCCGTCCTCCTGTGGATCGGTGTCGCCGCCTTCGCGGTCCTCGTGGGCGCCGCCGTCAACGCGGCCATCGACCGCGTCTGGCCCGCCGCGGCCACCGCCGCCGCCCGCGCCGTCAACGAACGGCTGCGCGCCGAGCAGGCCGCCGACCTCGTGGCCCGCGCGGCGGCGGCCCGCGCCGCGCAGGCCGAGGACGGCTACGACGACCCCGACGACCCGGACATGCCCTCCGAGTTCCCGGAGCGCTGGTCCCGCTTCCTCCCCCCGGAGGACGTGACCTCCCGGCTGCGCACCCACGTCAAGTCCACCCCCAAGAACAGTGGCGAGACACCTCCGCAGCAGTGACGGGAGCGGTGACGGCAGCAGTGACGGGCCGTCCCCGCCGCGAGGGCAGCGGCGGGGACGGCCCGGGGTGTCGGCCGGAGCACCGGCCGGAGTGTCCGGGGCGCGTCAGACCTTCCACACGCCGTCCGCCGCGTGCTCCCGCGCGAAGTCCGCGAAGTCCCGCGGCGCACGTCCAAGGACCTGCCGTACGCCGTCCGTGGTCCGCGCGTTGTGCCCGTCGAGCAGCCCGTCGAAGACCTCCTCCATGAACGCGACCTCCTCGGCCGGCAGCCCGAACCCGGCCAGGATCTCCCCGTACTCCTTCGTCGGCACCGGCACGTAACGGATCTCCCGGCCCGCCGCGGCGGAGATCTCCGCCATGGCCTCCCGGAAGGACAGCAGCCGCGCCCCCGTGATCTCCAGCGTCCGCCCCACGTACGAGGAGTCGGACAGGGCCTTCACCACGACCTCCGCGAGATCACGCGCGTCGACGAACGGCACCGGCACCTCGCCCGCCGGGAACACGAACTCGCCGCCGCGCACCCCTTCCACCAGCAGGCCCTCGCTGAAGTTCTGGAAGAACCAGTCGGCCTGCACCACGGTCCACGCGGCCCCCGACTCGCGCAGCGCCCGCTCGGTCGGCTCCGCCTGACGCTCCCCGCGCGCCGACAGCAGCACCAGCCGGCGCACACCGAGATCCTGGGCCCGCCGGGCGAACGCGGCGACGTTCCCGGCCGCGCCCGGCGCACCGACGTCCGGCGCGTACGCCAGATACGCCGCGTCGGCCCCGCGCAGCGCCTCGTCCCATGTCGAGGGGTCGTACCAGTCGAAGCGCACGTCACCACCGCGCGAAGCGGCCCGTACCCCGAACCCCGCGGCCCTCGCCGCCTCCGCCACCCGACGCCCGGTCCTCCCGGAGGCGCCCGTCACCAACACCGTCCCGTTGCGCGTGTTTTCCGTCATGCGCCCAGTCAACGACCGCATGCCGAAAGGGAACATCGCTGAACCTCTCGTTCCCATAAGTGCGCGTCTACTCTGATTCCCATGGACGCACTCGCAGGGCTTCTGGAGGGTCCACGCGCGCGTGGCGCCTTCATGATCCGGGCGTGCTTCGAACCACCCTGGTCCCTTCGGATCGAGGACCGCGCCCCGCTCACCGTCATGCTGATGATCCGCGGCGAGTCCTGGATCACACCCGACGGGGGCGAGCCCGTACGGCTGCGGGCCGGCGACCTCGCCATCGCGCGCGGCCCCGACCCGTACACCTGCGCCGACGACCCCGCGACCCCGCCGATCGCGGTGATCCTGCCGGGCCAGGAGTGCACCTATCCCGACGGGCGCTCGATGCGCGGCCACATGGACCTCGGCGTCCGCACCTGGGGGCAGCGCCTCGACGGTTCCATGGTGATGCTGATCGGTACGTATCCGGTGCAGGGCGAGGTCAGCGGGCGGCTCCTCGACGCGCTGCCGCCGGTCCTCACCCTGACCTCCGACGTGTGGGAGTGCCCGCTGACCCCGCTGCTCACCGAGGAGATCGTGCGCGACGAGCCCGGCCAGGAGGTCGTCCTCGACCGGCTCCTCGACCTGCTGGTCATCGCCGCGCTGCGGGCCTGGTTCTCCCGCCCGGAGGCCGAGGCGCCCGCCTGGTACCGGGCGCTCGCCGACCCGGTCGTCGGCCGGGTGCTGCGGCTCGTCCAGGACGACCCCGCGCACCCCTGGACGGTCGCCTCCCTCGCCACGAAGGCCGGCGTCTCGCGGGCCGCCCTCGCCCGCCGCTTCAGCGAACTCGTCGGCGAGCCCCCGATGACGTACCTCACCGGCTGGCGCCTCGCCCTCGCCGCCGACCGGCTGCGCGACACCGACGACACCCTGGAGGCGATCGCCCGCCAGGTCGGCTACGGCAGCGCGTTCGCCCTGTCCAGCGCCTTCAAGCGGGTGTACGGGGTCAGTCCGCAGGAACACCGGACGCGGGCGGCCCGGCAACCGATCGGCGTAGCCTTCTGACTGTGGCCGAGCCGTACGCCGAGCAGCACTCCGAGCCGTCGCCGGCGCCGTACCGGGAGCGGGCGTCGCGGCTCACCGGCGCGGTCGTGTGGACACGTACCGCCGTGCCGGGCGACGCGGCGCCGGTCCTGCCCGACGGCTGCATGGACCTGCTGTGGACCGAGGGCCGGCTGTTCGTCGCGGGCCCCGACACGCGGGCGTACGCGAGCGGGACCGACGGCCCCGGAGGCGCCAGGCGGTACGCGGGGGTCCGGTTCTTCCCCGGAACGGCGCCCTCCTATCTCGGCGTACCCGCCCACGAACTACGCGACCGGCGCGTCGACCTCGCGGATCTGTGGGACGGGGGAGAGGTGCGGCGGCTGACCGAGCGGGTCGACGCGGCGGCCGATCCCGCCGTCGCGCTGGAGGCGGTGGCCATGGAGCGGGCGGCCGACGCAGCGGCGCCCGATCCGCGGCTCCGGGCCGTCGTGGCGGCGCTGTCCTCGGGGGCCGCTGTCGCCCCGACCGCTGAGGAGGTGGGCTGGAGCGAGCGGCAGTTGCATCGGCGGGCGTTGGTCGCGTTCGGGTACGGGCCGAAGACGCTCGCCCGTGTTCTTCGCCTGCAACGGGCGTTGGCGCTGGTGCGGGGTGGGGCCGCCGCGGCGGAGGTGGCGGTGGTCGCGGGGTACGCGGACCAGGCCCATCTGGCGCGGGAGGTGAAGGAGTTGGCGGGGGCGCCGTTGGGGGTACTGCTGCGCCGTTGAAGGGGCGCGGGGAACTGCGCGACCAGCCCCCACCGGACCCGCACGCACTCCCCCGCAAGCTCCGGGGGCTGCGCACTCAGAAGAGGGGCCGCTACCGGGCGAGGTGGGCGAAGAGGTCCACTCCGTTCTCGTCCGGGTCCTGGACGGTCGCGTAGCGCATGCCCCAGGGGGCGTCGAACGGCTTCAGCTCGGCCTTGTGGCCTGCGGCCAGCAGCGCCTCGTACGTGGCGTCGACGTCCGCGGGGCTGTCGCACAGGAAGGCCAGTGCCACCCGGCCCCCGCCCGTCGGCGGTCGCCAGTCGGGGTGGAACGAGCGGATCGTGTCCTCCGTGTCGAGCGCGAAACGCAGACCGCCCGGCAGTTCCGCCTCGACGTGCGGCAACCTCTCGGCACCCTCGGGGAACGTGAGGCCGAGACGGCGGTAGAAGGCGAGCGACGCGGCCATGTCGGAGACGACGAGGCCGATGAGATCGAATCGTGGAGTCATGGGACCACCGTAGGGACCGCGGTGGCGCGGGTCTTGAAGGAATCGGACGTACGGACAGGGCGGCGCACTCCGACGCCTTGTCGGGGTACGCCGCCCTGGGGCGGGACGAGGTGCGGGGGCCGGCCCGCGGTGCCATGCCGCCTACTTCGCGTCGCGGTTGAACTGCGAGGCCGACCACCAGTAGCCGAGCGCCGCCAGACCCAGGCACCAGGCCACGGCCAGCCAGCCGTTGTGGCCGATCTCGGTGCCGAGCAGCAGCCCGCGCAGGGTCTCGATCGCCGGGGTGAAGGGCTGGTACTCGGCGATCGGCCGGAACCAGCCCGGCATGGTGTCGGCCGGGATGAACGCGCTGGAGACGAGCGGGAGCAGGATCAGCGGCATGGCCATGTTGCCGGCCGCCTCGGCGTTCGGGCTCGCCATGCCCATCCCGACCGCGATCCAGGTCAGCGCCAGGGCGAACAGGGCCAGCAGCCCGAACGCCGCCAGCCACTCGACGACCGTCGCGTCGGTGGACCGGAAACCGATGGCCACACCGACGGCCCCGACGAGGACCAGGCTGGCGAGCACTTGCAGGACGCTGCCGACGACATGCCCGATGAACACCGATCCGCGGTGGATCGCCATGGTGCGGAAGCGGGCGATGATGCCCTCGTTCATGTCGGTGGCGACGGACACCGCGGCCCCGATCACGGTGCTGCCGATGGTCATCATCAGGATGCCCGGGACGATGTAGGCGATGTACTCGGAGCGGTCGGCGCCGCCGTCCCCGATCCCGGCGCTCATCACGTCGCCGAAGATGTAGACGAAGAGCAGGAGCAGCATGACCGGGGTGAGCAGCAGGTTCAGGGTGAGCGACGGGTAGCGCCGGGCGTGCAGGAGATTGCGGCGCAGCATGGTGGACGAGTCGCGCACGGCGAGGGAGAGGGTGCTCATCGGACGTTCTCCTTGATCTGGTCGGCGGCCTGGTCGGCCTGGTCGTCGGTTTGGTTGGGGGCGGTGGTGTCGCCTGTCAGGGCGAAGAAGACGTCGTCGAGGTCGGGTGTGTGCACGGTGAGTTCGTCGGCCTCGATGCCGGCGGTGTCGAGCCGGTCGAGGATGGCGCGCAGTGCGCGCTGGCTGCCGTCGCTGGGGATCTGCAGTGCGAGTGCCTCGTCGTCCAGGGTGACCTCTTGGAGTACGGAGGTGGCGGACCGGTACGCGGCCGGATCGGAGAAGCGGAGCCGTACGTGCCCGCCGGGGATGAGCCGCTTCAGCTCCTCGGCGCTGCCTTCGGCGGCGATGCGGCCGTTGTTGAGGACGGCGATGCGGTCGGCGAGCTGGTCGGCCTCTTCCAGGTACTGGGTGGTGAGGAAGACGGTGACGCCGGTGGT
>NZ_JBHXTO010000066.1:0-48280 GCF_042677425.1 Streptomyces sp. NPDC127119
GCGCAGTTCCCCGCGCCCCCATTCAGGGGCGCGGGGAACTGCGCAATCTTTTCGGCGTCAGGTGCGGCGGGCGTGCAGGACCGTGCCGTCCAGGGGGAGCGGGGTGCGGTCCAGGAGCGTGAGGCCCGCCTCGGTGAACAGCCGGGCGTAGTGGTCGGCCCGGCGCTCACGGCCGCCGACGTTGCACATCATGTGCAGATCCCAGGCCGTGGCCAGCGAGGCCGAACCGTCGGCGGGCAGGACGCGTTCGACGACGAGCAGATCCGCGGCGGAGGACATCGCGCGGGCACAGTGGCGCAGGATCTCCCGGCAGCGGTCGTCGTCCCAGTCGTGCAGGACCCGGGACAGGACGTAGACGTCACAGCCCGCGGGCACGTCCGCGAAGTCGCCGGGCAGGAAGGTGCACCGCTCCGCGTGCCCGGCCCGGCCGAGGACGCGGCGGGCGGTCTCGACGGTCTGCGGGCGCTCCAGCAGGAGGCCGTGCAGCCGGGGGTGCGCGGACAGGATCCGGCCGAGCAGTTCCCCGTTGCCCCCCGCGATGTCGACCACGGTGGCGCCCACGGGCGCCGAGGCGAGGACCGGGTGCGCGGGCAGCGGGTCGAACATCCGGGCACCGGCGGCCATCGACAGGTCGAAGAGTTCGGCGAGTTCGGGGTCGCGGGCGAAGTGGTCGAAGTGGTTCTCGCCGAAGCGCTGCTCGAAGGCGACCTGTCCGGTGCGCACCGTGTGCCCGAGCCCGGCGAAGGACTCGTAGAACGGTCCCCCGTACATCAGCGCCAGTGGCCGCATCGACCCCTCGGCGTCCGCGCGCAGCAGCGCCCCGGTGTCCGTGAGCCGGAACCCGTCGCGGTCCTCGCTCACCACGCCGAGCATCGTGAGATAGCGCAGCAGGGTGGCCAGGTTCGGCGCGAGGGCACCGGCCTCCCGCGCCAGTTCGGCCAGGCCGACGGCGCGCTCCCGGTCCATCGCGTCGGCCACCTCCAGTCGGGCGAACGCGGCGAGCGCCTGCGTCGTCCACGCCCCGGTCAGCAGCCGCAGCAGGGTCTCGGCGTGCTGCTGCCCCGGGTGTACGTCGTCGAGGTGGGCGGCGAGGACGTCACGGTGGTCGCCGGGCACGTACAGCTCCACGCGCCGGTAGCCGGACTTGGCCTCGGCGGGCGCGGTGAAGTAGAACACCGTGCCGTCCTCGTGCGGGTTGTAGCCGCCGCCGTCGGGGATGGCGCCGTACTGCCCGAAGGCCGCGCACAGGCCGCGCAGCACCAACGGGTCCGGTGCCTCGACCTCGAAGGCGACATGCGCCTCGCGCTGTCCCTCCCGCTCGTGCGCGGCGACCGTTTCGAGGTCCGAGCCCGGCGGCACGGTCAGCGCGAACACCTCGACCGTGCGCCGCGTCCCGTCCCGGCCGCGCACCGAGGGGCGCAGGATGGCGACGTCCAGCTCCGCCGCGGAGCGCCGGTGGCGTACGGCCAGCCGCTCGCGTACGACGACGCTGGGCCGTGGCGGCGCGTCCGCGGCGAGCCCGCAGTCGGCGAGCGCGGCGTACAGCGCGGCCTCGTCGGGCGGGAAGACGAGCAGAGCCGCGTGCGAGAAGGCGCAGCGCTCCGCCAGGGCGCGCAGCTCCGGGCCGTCGAGCCCGGGGAGCAGCAGCGGGAGGAGGGTGGCGGTGTCCTGTTCCTTGACGAATTCGACCGTCTCGCGCAGACGGGACATGTCGCCCGACAATGCCGTGATCACTACGGGTGGATCCTCATTCCGGGGTTCGGCTGACTGCGTACGGATGACTGCGTGGGAAGGGCTGCGCAGGGACGGCTGCGTACGGGCGGGACCGGCTAGATGCCGACGTAGTGCTCGGCGAACCAGTCCTGCTGACTGCGGGACGTGCGCAGCGAGGCGAGGCGGGCGCGGCGCAGGGAGTTGTGGAACAGCGACTCGCCGTCCGCGCCGGACGGGCCGTGCAGCAGCCCGATCATCCAGTGCGAGAACTCCTGCGCACGCCAGATGTGGGTCAGACAGCGCGCGGAGTAGGCGTCGAGGCCCGCGGGGTCGCCGCGCGTGAGGTCGTCGGTCAGGGCGTCGGCCAGGGACGCGGCTTCGAGGACCGCGAGGTTGGCGCCCTTCGCGGCGGACGGGCTGATCAGCCCGGCGGCGTCACCGGCGAGGAACAGGGCGCCGTGGCGCAGCGGTTCGAGCACGTCGGACTCCAGGTCGACGACGGCCCGCTGCACGACGCGCCCGCGGCGCAGCGGGCCGTACTCCCGTGCCCGCATCCGCAGTTCCAGCTCGTCCCAGATCCGCTCCTCGGACCAGGACGCGGCCGGGGTGCCGCGCTCGCACTGCAGGTAGTAGCGGGTGATGTCGCTGGTGCGGGCCATGTGTCCGGCGAAGCCGCGCTCGTGGACGGCGTAGCCGACGGCGTCCAGGCTGGGCGGCGCCTCGGCGAGCAGGCCGAGCCAGGTCACGCCGTGGTCGCGGTGGTGGCGGACCGTGCCGGCCGGCAGGGAACGGCGGGCCGCGCCGTGCCGGCCGTCGCAGCCGGCCACGTACCGGGCCCGCCACCGCAGGGGGCGTCCGTCGGCCTCGCGCGCGACCACCTCGGGCCGCTCGCTGTCGGCGTCGTGCACGGCCACGGCCTCGGTGCCGAACCGGATCTGTCCGCCGCGCTCCAGGAACCGCGTCAACAGGTCGGACACCAGGTCCTGTTGGGGATAGACGGTGTGGTGTTCCCGCTGCCCGAGCCCGCCGTAGTCCAGCCGGAACCGGCCGTCCCCGGTACGGAACTCGCAGACGCCGTGCGGTTGTCCGCGTCGGTGCAGCCCGTCGGCGAGACCGTGCCGGTCCAGGGTCCGTACGGTGCCGGGCGCGAGGAATCCGGCACGTGCGCGGGTCCGTACGTGCGCGGGTTCGGCCCGTTCCAGGACGACGCAGTCGATGCCCCGGTCCACGAGGATGTTGCCGAGCACGAGCCCGGCCGGCCCGGCCCCGAGGACGGCCACGTCGGTGATGTGGCCGGCTGGTTCTGGTCGGCGCTTCCCGTCTGTCACGAAACCAGATAGTAAACAGCCCAAAACCGGTCAGCGAACCTGATTCACCCGAATGCGTCGCTCGAACGACAAAGCGGGCGAGGGGTGTTGTTTTTGGAGTGAGGGTGGGGGGCTTCGGTGCGCTCAGGGGTGCGGGCCCGGTGAGGGCTGGTCGCGCAGTTCCCCGCGCCCCTGAAAGCAGGGGCTGCGCCCCCTGAAAGCGAACGGATTGCGCCGTTTCCGGCGCCCTTTGGGGGGCTGTGCCCGTGGGTCGGATTGGGGGGCTCGGGGGTGGCCTGGGTGGGGGGCTGTGTGGCTTCGGTGGGGGTTGGGGGTGCTTCGGGGGTGGTGGGCGGCTGTGGGGTCGACCTGTTTTCGGCAGGGCCTCACCGGCCTGCACGTGGCCTCGACGAAACAGCTCTGACCTGGTGTTTTACCGAGATTAGCCTAGGCTGAAGAGGTCTGCCGGACGTCAAGGGAGGGGCTCCATGACTGGAGACGGCACGGGGTACGACGCTGCCCGGATCGAGGTGCTGGACGGGCGGGAAGCCATTCGTAAGAGGCCCGGGATGTACGTCGGTTCGATCGGCGAACGCGGCCTGCATCACCTGGTGTTCGATGTCGTCGGCCGGGCGGTGGATCAGTTCCTGGCCGGCCGGTGTGGCTCCGTCGATGTGACGCTCACGGCCGACGGCGGCGTGCGGGTGGCCGACGACGGGCCGCAGGACCCCTTCGAGATCGACGAGGAGACCGGAGGTCCGGGCCTCGAAGCGCTGCTGACCGGCTTCCTCACCGACTACTGGCCCAGCGGTCGGCGCAGCGTGACGGTGAGCCACTTCAATGTCGGGCTCTTCGTCGTCAACGCGCTGTCGAGCCGGCTGACGGCGGAGGTGCGGTGCGAGGGCGTCCACCGGCTGCGGGAGTACGCGTGCGGCGCCGAGATCGGCCCGACCGTCGTCGCCGTGGAGCCGACGGCGGGAAGCGGGACGACCGTCGCGTTCTGGCCCGACACCGGGATCTTCGAGACGACGCAGTGCTTGTTCGCCGTACTGGCGGAGCGGTTCCGGCAGTTGGCCTTCCTCAACCGCGGCCTGCGCATCTCGCTGACCGACGAACGCCCGGCGGGCGGGACCCGAGCGGTCTCGTTCCGATACCCGGACGGAGTACGGGACTTCGTGGCCGCCCTCGACGCGGAGACCGGAATGTCCTTGGGCCGGGACGTCATCGGTTTCGAGCGGGAGGACCCACGGATGGCGGGGACGATGGAGGTGGCCCTCCTGTGGAGCGGCTCGGGCGAGGAGCGCACGCTCGGCTTCGCCAACAGCGGCGCCACTGCCGAGGGCGGCGCGCACCTGGACGGCTTCCGTGACGGGGTGACGGCCGCGGTCACCGCGTACGCGCGTGGGCGGGGGCTGTCGGCGGCGACGGACGCCGATCCCTGCGCGCACCGGATCGGCGCGGGACTCAAGGCGGTCGTGTCGGTGAAGCTCGACCGTCCCAAGTTCCTCGGATCGACCCGTGGACTGCTGGGCAACCCCGACGTACGGATGTGCGTCGGGGAGGCCGTCCGGGAGCACCTGGCCAACTGGTTCGAGGAGCGGCCGGAGCAGGCCATGGAGATCGTCGACCGTATGGTCCGGGGCACCCACGAGCTCTGAACCGTCGGCGGACCACGCCGTCGGACGTACGTGTGCGCCGGCGGTCCGACCCGGCAGGGGCAGGCCCGCTGCCGGACCGGGCAGCGGGCGGTCGGGGGGCGTGGTCAGCGCCGGTATTTCCGAGTGACCACCTACATGACCCAGCGCCCACGACCCGCGAACACAGGGGCCCGCAATCGCCCGAGCCGGCCGGCCGACTACCGCTTCCACTTGGTACAACCGGGCAGCCCGGACACCCCTTCGCGGCTTCCTGAAACGCAAATGTCCGCTGCCGAGCTGCTCCGTGACGACACCGAATCAGCAAGCTCCGCTCGCCCCCGCTTGACCGCGCAGCGGACAGCGAGTCGACCGTTCGGAGCGGCACCGTCACGCAACTTCAACGCCCACTGTCGCACTTCTTGTTAAAGTGACAGTAACTGAAGTAGCTTGTAAAGCATGCAAGTTGACGTGTGGTCACCCACGCCCGTGCTGCTGACGGTCGATCTCGTGATTCTGACGCTCCGTGAGGGGCGACTGTGTGTCCTGCTCGTGGAGCGAGGTGAGGATCCTTATCAGGGCATGCTGGCTCTGCCGGGCGGGTTCCTCAATCACGCTGGTGAGGAGATTCTGGACGCCGCCCACCGGGAGTTGCGTGAGGAAACTGCTCTGACTGCCGGGTGGGTCCATCTTGAACAGTTGGCCACCTATGGGACGGCAGGCCGAGATCCACGCGGACGAGTCGTATCCGTGGCCCACTTGGCGATCGCACCCGGGCTCCCCGAACCGGTCGCGGGAACGGATGCCACGGATGCTGCGTGGGTTCCCGCGGAAGCCGTCCTGTCTGGTGAGGTGGACCTGGCCTTCGACCATCGTCAAATCGTGACGGACGGAATCGAATGTGCGCGCGCCAAGCTCGAATTCTCGGCGCTGGCCACGGCATTCTGTGGAGAACTCTTCACCATAGTCGACTTGAAGCAGGTGTACGAGGCGGTTTGGGGCACCGAACTCGACACTCGTAATTTCTATCGGAAAGTCCAGGCCGCAGAGGGATTCATCACCCCGGCTGGCTCGGCGCGCAGGACCACGAGAGGGCGGCCCGCGCAGCTTTACCGGGCTGGGCCGAAGACGGTGCTGTTCCCGCCGTTGATCCGACCTGTGCCGTCCGTGACGGAAGAGGACGCGAGAGGGGAAGGGGATTAGATGTCGAACGACCTGGTGGTGATTCTGACCGCCCTCAATCTTGAGTACCAGGCGGTGCGCGGCAAACTGGTCGGCCTGCAGGTGCGCCGTCATGAGCGTGGGACACGGTTCGAGGTGGGAACCGTGCAGGGAACTTCATGTCGGGTCGCGCTCGGCCTGACGAACAAAGGGAATCATTCCGCCGCGGTGATCGCCGAGCGCGCGATACAGGAGTTCTCGCCGGTGGCCGTACTCTTCGTCGGCGTCGCCGGTGCCCTGTGGGACACCGCCAGGCTGGGCGACGTGGTGATGGCGACACATGTGTACGCCTATCACGGCGGGACCAGTGAGGACGACGGGCTCAAGGCCCGCCCCCGGGTGTGGGAGGCGGCGCACACCATCAGTCAGCTCGGTTCGCATGTGGCCCGTGTGAACGACTGGGCCGACGATACATCCGGTCGTGGGCGTGCGCCGCAGGTGCGCTTCGGTGCGATCGCCGCCGGTGAGGTCGTGCAGAACTCGAAGATCTCGGCAGAGGCGCGGTGGATCCGGCGGCACTACAACGACGCGCTCGCAATCGAGATGGAGGCCGCCGGCGTGGCGCAGGCTGGTCATCTCAACGGGGCACCGGTGGCCATCATCCGGGGAATCAGCGACCGGGCGGACGGTACGAAGAACAGCGCGAAGGACCGCAACTGGCAGCCACGGGCCGCAGCGAACGCGGCGGCATTCGCTACCCGGCTGGCCGTGGAACTGGTGAGAGAACAGGAGCAGATCGCCATGTCCCAGGCAGACAAGGCCCATAGGGGTGACGGGCCCGAAGAGCACGTCAGCAACACCGCCCACAACAGCACCGTTGGCATCATGGCCGGCTCGGTCAAGGAGAGCAGCGTCTACTTGCACGCAGATCGGAAGGTGTCCGATCCGGTGGACCTGATCGCGGAACTGGGTGCTTTCCGTGAACACTTGAAGCGTCACCACGCCGAGAGTTCCCTCGACGACGACACCTATCGAGAGGCGTTGGCCGAGTTGGGGTTCGCCCACCGGGCAGCAAAGGAGAAAACTCCCGAATCGCCCAAGAGGGCAACCATGGCGCTCAAGAGGTTACGAGGCCTGGTCGCGGAGTTTCCCGAGCTGGTGGCCAGGCTGGCGCCACTGGTCGTCGCGGCGGGTGACTCGTCATGAACGACGGCAGCGGCGGTACGCACAATTCTGCATACGATTCCACCGTTGGAATCCAGGCCGAGACCGTACACAATTCCAACGTCTATTTCGTGCATCCGGATGCATCGCCTCAGGAAAAATACAGGGTCGGTGTGCGGTTCCTGGAGGATGGCATCCCCAGCCGTGCTCGCGACATGATCAGTGACGCGATCGCCCATGGATACGAGAACGCGGAAGTCCGTTTCCATTGGGTGCTCGCCATGCTCAGTGCACGCGCCTACCACGACCTCAACACCGAAGAACTCCAGCGGCTGCACCATGCTTCCGGGCTCGTGCGGACCTACGCCGAGGGAGAGTGGAAGGACGCTCTGCGCATCGCCTTCGAACTGTTGGCGATGCTCAGCACCACGGACGGTGAAGCAGGGCGCGTACTGGAGCGGTTGCGAACCCTGTCACCTCGCCGGCGGGACGCGATCCTCCACCACTTCGACCTCGTACTCACCGGAGGGCTGAAGGACAGCCTGTGGGCAGAGAACCGCGAGCGGGCCGAGGCGGCTCGCTTCGGCGACGACCGGGTCCAACGGGTCTGGGCCTATTTCGAACCCGACCCCATCGGGCCACGAGCTCTACCGCCCCGCCCGAGCACCGCTGCCGCGGCGAGGGCGGCCCTCCCGGTCCGGGTCGGCCTGTTCGGCATCGGCACAGCGTTCCTCTGGATCCTGGCGCTGATCGCGGACCCGGCTGCGGCAGTCATTCAGTTGCTGGTGGCGCTCTGTGCGGGCCTGACCGCGGCGCACTTCGGCCCGCGATGGTGGTACCAGGAACATCAGCTGAAGGCCGGGAATCGTCAGCCCCCCATTCCGTACATGAGCGCTCCCGCCTCCGACCAAGACGGGTTCACCAAACGTGTCCGTCATTCGTTCGATCACTACTTCGGTATGCGAACGCCCTACGGATTCTCCCCGCAAGAATGGCTCGGTCGTACTGGCTACATCCGCAACAGCCTGGTCGTCGAGATCGCGTTTCTCTACCGCGAGAGTCGCATCAGTGTGGACCGGGTCAACTGGCTGATCCGCTATCTCGCTGAGGATGCCCGGGATCGCTACAACCGAGGCACTCTTTTCGATCGGCCCCACCAGAGCCAGACGTCGGTGGCGAAAGTGATGTGTGTGCTCGCCCTCATCGTTCTAGGCGTCACGACGCTGGGCCTGATCGGATCAGTGGCCTCGGATGCCGCTCCGCAACTGCCGCTGGCCGTCCTGGCTCTGGCCGGTTCGGTCTGGTCCGGACGCGCGGCGGCGTTCTCGTGGCTGGAGGCCGGGGGTGAAGAACGCCGAATGTCCGAGGAGGGCGAAGAATATCAAGCGAGGCTGAGCGCGAGGCAGGTCGCGTACCAGAACTGGAAGTCGTTCCTGGACGCCACGCGACCCAGTGAGCTGGAAATGGAAACCTGGCTCACCTGCGACAAGACGCTGTTCGTCGATGAAGCGCTCCGCCACTACCAGCTCACCTGGCGCGACCTGATCACCCACACCATCCTGGTGACACCCGCACGCCCCTACAAGCGAGGGCGTATGAAGGGTGGCCCTTGGCGATACTCGCGCTACAGCTTCCGGCTCTTCCTGGTCACACAGGATGGCGTTCGTGAAATCAGCACGGAATTCAATTTTGCCGACGCGAAACGTGGGGGCGAGCAGCGAAGCAACTACCGGTTCGATGCGCTGTCCTCCGTGCAGGTCACGGAACGCGCCCGTATCGGCTACGACCTGGAGCTCATCCTCACCAACGGGCCTGCCAGGAACATCCGAGTCAAAGACGCCGATACCCATCAACTGGCGCCGGACGAAAATGCCCAGCAAATAGCCGAGATCAACCTCAATGCGGCCGGCTTCGTCCACACCTTCCGCCTCCTGGAAGGGATCGCGGCGGACGGAAAGCGTTGGATAGAACGAAACAATCCCAACAATATTCCGTCCTTCCGTGCTGCCGACTGAGTCTTTCTCCAGGGTGGGCAGGGTCCGGCGCTCCGCACTCTGCCCACCCACTCCTCAGCCCAGCCGGGACCCGAGCAAAGGAATGGCCGTGGCAGTAAGAGAAGACGTCACTGAGGGCAGACTTTTACTGGTCGAGTACGATCGCATCAAGGAAGAGCAGAAAACCCGGATAGGATTTCGTGACAACCTGCTCTACTTCACGCTCGCCTCGTCCACCGGGGTCCTGGCGATCGCCATCCAGAGCGGGCAGGCTCAACTGCTGCTCGCTGTCCCCGTGATCTGCCTGGTCCTGGGCTGGACCTATCTGGTCAACGACGAGAAGATCTCGGCGGTCGGCTGCTATATCCGCGGCCAGTTGGGACCGCGGCTGGCCGAGCTCAGCGGCGCCCCCGGCGCAGTGTTCGGCTGGGAGAACTACCACCGCGACGATGCGAGCCGCACCACGCGCAAGCGACTGCAGACCGCTGTGGATCTCTTCACGTACTTGGCCTTGCCGATGACCTGTGTGACCGCATTCTGGTGCTCTCCGGCCGTCCAGCCCTTACCCCTGATCGTCTCCCTCGTGCAGACCCTTGCCCTGGCCGTACTGGGCTGGCAGTTTCTCCGCTATGCGGAGCGGTAGTACTGCTCCGAGGCTCCTGCTTCGAACCGCATCCGCCGTCCCGACAGGCGCAGCCTGGTGACCGCCTCCGCAGCGCTGGGCCCGCACCGAGAAGGGCGAGGCCCAATGGGTCCCGCCCATAACCACCGAAACCTCGGTCAGGGCCAGACCAGGCAGTAGGGCTGGTGGCCTGCCTCGTGGAGGCGGTGGCTGAAGTCCTGCCATTCGTGGAGGAGTTGGTAGACGTTGTACGCGTCGCGGGGGCCGCCGCGGTCCGGGACCGTCGACCAGATGAAGGCTGCCGCGCCCACGGCCTCCTCGCCTATGCCGCGGAGCGGGTCGACGACCGTCATGGGGAGCCTGACGACGGCGTAGTCCGGGTGGAGGACGACCAGTTCGAGCGGGGGCACCTTGTGCAGGGGTATGCCCTCGATGCCGGTCAGCACCATCGCGGCCATCGTCTCCGGCTTGATCTTCGTGAACATGCCGTTCATACCGAGCTCGTCGCCGCCGAGCTCCTCCGGGCGCATGGAGATGGGGACCCGGGCGGCGGTCGCGCCGTCCGGAGCCCCGAAGTATTTGTAGGTCACCCCCACCCGGCCACCATTCCCGCTGCTTCCTGGCCTGAGCTGGTCTGCCCCGCGGTCCGTGTAGTCCATACCGTCCATACGCGCGGACGGGTCGATCCGCTCAGGTTCGCTCTGCGAGCCTTGAGTCTGCCGTGCCTCGGCCGCTTCCGCCTCGCGCCGGTGCTTCCCCCGCCGGGCACGCCGAGGACCGAGGTCATCGGTCCCCTCGCCCAGTCCGCCACCGCGATGCATATCTCCACCCGACTGCTTTTCTAGGGTGCGCGACCCCCGCCACGCAACCCGATCATCGTGACAGTGACCTCCCCCACGGCCGCACGCCGAAACGTGCGTTGAAACACCTGTCCGCAGGATCTTCGCAGCCTCTGACACCATGGTCCGTGTGAGCTATCCGTACGAAGCCCCAGTTTCGCAGACTCTTTTCGACCGTGCGGCGGCCGTGACGCCCGGCGGCGTGAACTCTCCCGTCCGCGCGTTCCGCGCCGTGGGCGGTACGCCCCGGTTCATGGTGTCCGGTAACGGTCCATACCTGACCGATGCCGACGGGAGGGAGTATGTCGACCTCGTTTGTTCCTGGGGGCCGATGATCCTCGGCCACTCCCACCCCGAGGTGATCGCGGCCGTCCAGGCCGCCGTCTCCCGCGGCACCTCCTTCGGTACGCCGGGCGAGGGCGAGGTCGCGCTCGCCGAGGAGATCGTCGCCCGCGTCGAGCCCGTCGAACAGGTCCGGCTGGTGTCCAGCGGCACCGAGGCGACCATGTCCGCCATCCGTCTCGCGCGCGGGTTCACCGGGCGCGCCAAGGTCGTGAAGTTCGCCGGCTGCTACCACGGGCACGTCGACGCCCTGCTGGCCGCGGCGGGCAGTGGCCTGGCCACGTTCGCGCTGCCCGACACCCCGGGCGTCACCGGCGCCCAGGCCGGCGACACCATCGTCCTGCCGTACAACGACCTCGACGCCGTTCGGGAGGCCTTCCGCGCGCACCCCGGCGAGATCGCCTGTGTGATCACCGAGGCCTCGCCCGGCAACATGGGTGTCGTGCCGCCGCTGCCCGGCTTCAACCAGGGACTCAAGGACGCCTGCGCGGCGGACGGCGCCCTGTACATCTCCGACGAGGTCATGACCGGCTTCCGTACGAGCCGGGCCGGCTGGTACGGGGTCGACGGCGTCGCGCCCGACCTCATGACCTTCGGCAAGGTCATGGGCGGCGGCTTCCCCGCCGCGGCCTTCGGCGGGCGGGCGGACGTGATGGGCCACCTCGCGCCCGTCGGCCCCGTCTACCAGGCCGGCACGCTGTCCGGGAACCCGGTCGCGACCGCCGCGGGCCTCGCGCAGCTGCGGCTGCTCGACGACGGCGCGTACACCCGGCTCGACGCGGTCTCCGCGCAGATCCGTACGCTCGTCACGGACGCCCTCACCAAAGAAGGTGTGGTGCACACACTGCAGAACGCGTCCACCATGTTCTCCGTCTTCTTCACGGGGGAGGACGTACGCAATTACGAGGACGCGAAGACGCAGGAGTCGTACCGCTTCAACGCCTTCTTCCACTCGATGCTGGCGCAGGGCGTCTACCTGCCGCCGTCCTCGTTCGAGTCCTGGTTCGTGTCGACGGCGCACGACGACCGGGCGGTACAGCGGATCGCCGACGCCCTTCCGGCGGCGGCACGGGCAGCAGCGGAGGCCACGGCAGTATGAGTGACATCACCGTCGTACACGTGATGCGGCACGGCGAGGTCGAGAACCCGGACGGGCTGCTCTACGGGCGGCTGCCCGGGTATCACCTGTCCGAGCTGGGACAGCGGATGGCGGAGCGGGTCGCCGAGCACCTCGCTCCGCGGGACATCACGCATGTCGTCTCCTCCCCGCTGGAGCGGGCCCGGGAGACGGCCACGCCGGTCGCCGAGACGCACGGTCTCGATCTCGCGACCGACGCGCGGCTGATCGAGGCGGAGAACGTCTTCCAGGGGAAGACCTTCGGGGTCGGGGACGGGGCGTTGCGCAATCCCGAGAACTGGAAGCACCTGGTCAACCCGTTCAAGCCGTCCTGGGGCGAACCGTATCTGGAGCAGGTCGTCCGGATGATGGGGGCGCTGGACGCTGCGCGGGACGCGGCTCGGGGGCATGAGGCGGTGTGCGTCAGCCATCAGTTGCCGATCTGGATCGTGCGGTCCTTCGTGGAGCGGCGGCGGTTGTGGCACGACCCGCGCAAGCGGCAGTGCACGTTGGCGTCTTTGACGACGTTCACGTATCAGGGCGACAAGATCGTGTCCGTGGGCTATACGGAGCCTGCGCGTGATCTTGTGCCCGCGCATCTGTTGGCCGGGGCGAAGCCGGCGAAGGGCAAGTCGAAGGCGTTCGGAGCGTAGCTTTTCGCGGCCCTGAAGGCCCGGGCTGCGCCCGGCGTGCTTGTTCTCACAGTGCGGGCCCGGTGGGGGTCGGCCGCGCAGTTCCCCGCGCCCCTGAAGGGCGGGCCTGCGCCCCAGCCCCCACCGGCCCGCCCTTAAGGGGCGCGGGGAACGGCGCGCTCAGCCCCCACCGGGCCGCAGGTGAATATCCGGCCCCGCCACCTACCCCCCAGGGGCGCGGGGAACTGCGCGGTCAACTCCCACCGGCCCGCAGGTGAACAACGCGTCTCGCCGTGCAGCGAGCCGCCCGGTTCCCCGACCCCCGTCACAACTTCGCCATCGGACAGTCACCGAAATATCTAAGTGTGCGGGGGAACCCCCCTCTTCGTCGTGCCCTCTCACTACGTGTCCAGATTGCTTGGGCGCCGAGCACGACGAATGGGGACGGAAATGCACGACATCAGCCGAAGGGGAATGCTGGGCCTCGGAGCCGGGGCCACAGCCGCGGCGGCCATGGGGATCGCGGGCTGCGGCACCGCTCTCGGCGGCGGCGGCTCCCACCACGTCGGCGGTTCCGGAAAGCCTGGTGACAGCGGCAGCGCCCGCCCCGCCCGCCCCCTCGGCGACGGCTCCACCTCTTTCACCGGCAAGCAGCCCAAGCAGCCCGAGAAGCCCGTGCCCCTTCAACCCGGTGAAACCCCGCCGCAGTTCGTCGTCTTTTCCTGGGACGGCGCGGGAGATGTCGGCAACGGTCTCTTCGAGCGCTTTTTGAAGCTCTCCGAAGAGCACGACGCGCGAATGACGTTCTTTCTCTCCGGGCTCTATCTCCTGCCCGAGTCGAAAAAGCGCAAGTACCTTCCGCCGAACAACGCGCCGGGCGCGTCCGACATCGGTTATCTGACGGACGACCACATCAAGTCGACGCTGAAGAACGTCCGGCGGGCCTGGCTCGACGGCCATGAGATCGGCACCCACTTCAACGGCCACTTCTGCGGCGGCACGGGCACGGTGGAGAACTGGACTCCGGCGCAGTGGCGCAGCGAGATCGACCAGGCGAAGGCGTTCGTCAAGGAGTGGCGTACGAACACCGGCTGGAGCGAGAAGGACGTGCCCTCGCTGCCCTTCGACTACGAGAAGGAACTCGTCGGCGGTCGCACCCCCTGCCTGAAGGGCCAGGACAACCTGCTGCCCACCGCCCGGGAGCTGGGCTGGCGCTACGACGCCTCCTCGCCCGGCGGCACCCAGGTCTGGCCGGGCAAGAAGGAGGGCGTCTGGGACCTGCCGCTCCAGGCGATGCCCTTCCCCGGGCACACCTTCGAGGTCCTCTCCATGGACTACAACATCCTCGCGAACCAGTCCGTGAACTCGACCCAGGCTCCGCCCGCCAACTACCCGGCCTGGCGCAAGCAGGCGACCGAATCGTACATAGCTGGCTTCACGCGTACATACGAGACGAATCGTGCGCCCTTCTTCATAGGCAACCACTTCGAGGAATGGAACGGCGGCATCTACATGGACGCCGTCGAGAACGCGCTGAAGCACATCGCGGGCAAGAAGGACGTACGCCTGGTGTCGTTCCGCCAGTTCGTGGACTGGCTCGACGCGCAGGACGCGGCCGTCCTGGAGAAGCTGCGGACCCTGGGCGTGGGGGAGGAACCGACCGGTGGCTGGAAGGCCTTCCTCGGTCAGGACCAGGCCGCCTGAACCCCGCGAGGGGGGTGCGCAAGATCCTCGGAACGGACATGCGAAACTTTTCACATGAGTGCCGCCAGCCGTGCCGTCCAGCGCACCGACCGGACCCGTAGCCGCGCCGCCGTAGCCACCGGAGCGGCCGTCGCCGCGGCCCTGCTCCTGTCCGCGTGCGGATCCGGAGGCAAGTCCGGCGGGTCGGGTGACACCGGTTTCGTCACCGGCTCCGACGGCATCGCCACGGTCGGCAAGGGCAGCCGCGCACAGGCCCCCGAGCTGTCCGGCGAGACCATCGACGGCAAGCAGCTCGACGTCGCCGACTACAAGGGCAAGATCGTCGTCCTGAACGTCTGGGGCTCCTGGTGCGGCCCCTGCCGTCTGGAGGCCAAGAACTTCGTCAAGGTCTCCGAGGATCTCAAGGACCAGGGCGTGCAGTTCGTCGGCATCAACACCCGGGACACCAGCACCACCCCGGCCCTCGCCTTCGAGAAGGCGCACGGCGTCGAGTACCCGAGTCTGTACGACCCGACGGGCAAGCTGATGCTCCGCTTCAAGAAGGGCACGCTCAACCCGCAGACGATCCCCTCCACGCTCGTCCTCGACCGGGACGGCAAGGTCGCCTCCCGGTCGCTGTCCGCGCTCAGCGAGGACAACCTGCGCAAGATGCTCAAGCCGATCCTCGCGGAGAAGTGACCGCTCGTGTCTCTTCTCGTGGCCGCGGGCACCGACCTCAACCGGACCGTCCTCGACGGGGCGCTGGTGCTCGCCATTCCGATCGCCCTGCTCGGCGGGCTCGTCTCCTTCTTCTCCCCGTGCGTACTGCCGCTCGTACCCGGCTACCTCTCGTACGTCACCGGCGTCAGCGGCACCGACCTGGCCGACGCGCGACGCGGCCGGATGGTCGCCGGGGCCTCGCTGTTCGTCCTCGGCTTCACCCTCGTGTTCGTCTCCGGCGGGGCGCTCTTCGGCTACTTCGGCTCGACCCTGCAGGAGCACAAGGACACGATGTCCCAGGTGCTCGGCGTCCTCATGGTCCTCATGGGTGTGTTCTTCCTGGGGATGATGCCCTGGCTGACCCAGCGCGAGTTCCGCTTCCACAAGCGGCCGGTCGCCGGTCTGGTCGGGGCCCCGCTGCTCGGCGCGCTCTTCGGGATCGGCTGGACACCCTGCATCGGACCGACGCTCGCCTCCGTGCTGGCGCTCTCCTCCGACCAGGCGAGCGCCGGTCGCGGGGCCATACTGACGGTCGCGTACTGCGTCGGTCTGGGCGTGCCCTTCGTCGTCGCCGCCGTCGCCTTCCGCAAGGCGCTCGGCGCCTTCGGCTGGGTCAAGCGCCACTACGTGTGGGTCATGCGGATCGGCGGCGGAATGATGATCGCGACCGGTCTGCTCCTGCTGACCGGCGCCTGGGACGGCATCGTGCAGCAGATGCAGGGCTGGTCCAACGGCTTCACGGTAGGGATCTGACGCATGAGCGCGACACGGGACACCGACGCGAGGACCGACGGCCGGACCGACGAGAACGGTACGGCTGACACCGCCACGCGCGACGCCGGCGATCTCGGTGCCGCCGGGGCCCAGCTGTCCACCGCGCCCCGGGAGACGGTCATGCCCGGCTCCTTCGGCGGCGTGCGCACGCCGGGCGCCCTGGGATGGCTCGCCTGGACCGGCCGCGAGGCCACCGGCTGGGCCCGCTGGATCTGGCGGCAGCTGACCTCGATGCGGGTCGCGCTGATCCTGCTCTTCCTGCTGTCGCTCGGCGCGATCCCCGGCTCGCTGATCCCGCAGTCCGGGACCGACGAGACGAAGGTCGCCGACTTCCTGGCCCGGCACACCACGATCGGGCCGGTCTACGAGAAGCTCGGGCTGTTCCACGTCTACAGCTCCGCGTGGTTCTCGGCGATCTACATCCTGCTGTTCATCTCGCTCATCGGCTGCATCGTGCCCCGTACCTGGCAGTTCGTCGGCCAGCTGCGCGGCCGGCCGCCGCGCGCCCCGCGCCTGCTGACCCGGCTGCCCGCGTACACGACCTGGCGGACCGAGGCCGCGCCCGAGGAGGTCAGGGACGAGGCGCTGAAGCTCCTGAAGAAGCGGCGCTTCCGCGCGCACCTCGACGGGAACGCGGTCGCCGCCGAGAAGGGCTACCTCCGCGAGGTCGGCAACCTCGCCTTCCACATCGCGCTCATCGTGATGCTGGTCGCCTTCGCCTGGGGCCAGCTCTTCAAGTCCGAGGGCAACAAACTGATCGTCGAGGGCGACGGTTTCGCCAACACCCTCACGCAGTACGACGACTTCAAGTCCGGCAGCCTCTTCGACACGAACGACCTGGAGCCCTTCAGCTTCGTACTGGAGGACTTCGAGGGCACGTACGAGGAGACGGGACCCAACAAGGGCACGCCGCGCACGTACCAGGCGAAGGTCGACTACAGCGTGGGCGCGGACGGCAAGGAGCAGAAGAAGACCGTCAAGGTCAACGAGCCGCTCGACATCGACGACTCGAAGGTCTACCTCACCGCCCACGGCTACGCGCCCGTCGTCACCGTCCGGGACGGCAAGGGCGAGATCGTCTACCAGCAGGCCGTACCGCTGCTGCCGCTCGACTCGAACGTCACCTCGACCGGCGCGATCAAGGTCATGGACGGCTACAAGGACGCCAAGGGCAAGCAGGAGCAGCTCGGCTTCCAGGCGTTCTTCCTCCCTGCGTACGGGGGCGACGGCACCGCGGTGGTCTCGCAGTTCCCGGCGCTGCTGAACCCGGTGCTCAACCTCGCGGCGTACCACGGCGACCTCGGCGTCGACGCGGGCCTGCCGCAGAGCGTGTACCAGCTCGAAAAGAAGAACATGAAGGAGTTCAAGGACTCCAAGGGCAAGCAGCTGCGGGAGAACCTGAAGCCGGGCGAGACCATGCAGCTCCCGAACGGCGCCGGCTCGATCACCTTCGAGAAGGGGGTCAAGGAGTGGGCGAACTTCCAGGTCACCCGGCAGCCCGGGGCCGGCTGGGCCCTCGCCGGTGCCTTCGGCGCCATCTTCGGCCTCGCCGCCTCCCTCTTCATCCAGCGCCGCCGGGTGTGGGTGCGGGCCGTGACCGGCCCCGACGGCGTCACGGTCGTCGAGATGGCGGGCCTCGGCCGCAGCGAGTCCGCCAAGGTCCCCGAGGAACTGGGCGTCCTGGCGGGCCATCTGTACGACCTGGCGCCGGGCGCACCCGACACCCCGGACCAGCCCGAGAGCGACACCCCGGACCAGCCCGGGAACGAGACCCCCGAACCTCCCGCCGTACCTGCCGAAGGGGCTGAGACGAAGTGACTCTCGCCGCCGCAACCGACCTCGCCGCAACCGACTTCGCCGCCGCGACCGACCTGGCCGCCGCGACCAACGAGCACCTCGCGAACGTCAGCAACACGCTGATCTACTCCGCGATGGCCGTCTACACGCTGGCCTTCTTCGCGTACATCGCCGAATGGCTGCTCGGCAGCCGCAGCAAGGTCGGCCGGACGGCCGCCGCGCTGACCGCCGACCGGACCGGCAAGAAGGCGGCCGCCCCGGCGGTCACCGTGCAGAACGCGGGCGGCACCGCCGTACTGGAGCGGCCCCAGGTCGTCACGCGGGCCGCGGCCGGTGCGCGGGACGTGCCGGACGGGCCCGGCGCGCACGGCGGTGACGAGCAGGGCGACCTGTACGGCCGGATCGCCATCTCCCTCACCGTGCTCGCCTTCCTCATCGCGTTCGGCGGTGTGCTCGCCCGCGCCCTGTCGGTGCAGCGGGCGCCGTGGGGCAACATGTACGAGTTCAACATCACCTTCTCCACCGTCGCCGTCGGTGTGTATCTCGCGCTGCTGGCGATGAAGAAGAACGTCCGCTGGATGGGCCTCTTCCTGGTGACCACGGTCCTCCTGGACCTCGGTCTCGCCGTCACCGTCCTGTACACGGCGAGCGACCAGCTGGTGCCCGCGCTCCACTCGTACTGGCTGTACATCCACGTCTCCACGGCGATCTTCTGCGGCGCGGTCTTCTACGTGGGCGCGGTCGGCACGATCCTGTACCTCTTCAAGGACTCGTACGAGAACAAGCTCGCGACCGGCGGCAGGCCCGGCCGTTTCGCGACCTCGGTGCTGGAGCGGCTGCCCGCCTCGGCGTCGCTCGACAAGTTCTCGTACCGCGTGAACGCCGCCGTCTTCCCGCTGTGGACGTTCACGATCATCGCCGGTGCCATCTGGGCGGGCGACGCGTGGGGCCGCTACTGGGGCTGGGACCCCAAGGAGACCTGGTCGTTCATCACCTGGGTCGCCTACGCCTGCTATCTGCACGCCCGTGCCACCGCCGGCTGGAAGGGCCGCAAGGCCGCGTACATCGCGCTCGCCGCCTTCGCCTGCTGGCTGTTCAACTACTACGGAGTGAACATCTTCGTCACCGGCAAGCACTCCTACGCCGGGGTCTAGGGCCTGACGACAGGGGCTAGAGCCTGTCGTCAGGACCGGACGTGGTCCGGCCGAGGCGCAGGGCGCGGCCGGACAGGGCGTCCTCGGGCCAGTGCACGGAGGCCCGCAGCAGCGGCTCCACGTCCGTCGGCCGGAGCCTCGACAGATGCTCCAGTTCGGACCGCAGCCGCTCGGCGACGACCGGGTCCGGCAGCGCCAGCGGGTCGGTCACCTGCCAGACCCCGTACAGGAGTCGGCGTATCCGCAGGTGCAGGGCGGTGTCCGCGCCCTGCGGCGGGGGCGGGCCGGTGCCGACGCGGCCGAGCGCGACCCGGGTGCGGGCGTCGGACGCGGCGCCGCCGAAGCCGTCCGGGACGGGCACGGGGTGGTACGGCGCCGACGCGAGGAAGACCAGCGCCCGCAGCCACGCCTTCGTGTCGAGGCGGGGGAAGGCGTCGCGCAGATACGTGACGGCCGGTTCGGCGGCGCCCAGGGCGAGTTCGTGGTGGAGCCGGTAGAGGACCCGCTGCTCCTTCGGCCCCGGGCCGTCCTTCGGGCCGTCCCCCGTGCCGTCCGGCGCGGCCGGGATGTCCGTGTAGTGGGCGACGAGTGTGCGGTGGGCGGCCTCCCAGGTGCCGTGGTCCGGATCCCTGCGGTGCAGACCGAGCAGCAGCAGCGCCCGCAGGAACGGATCGCCGACGAACTGGCCGGGGACCGTGGGCAGGCCCTCCTCGGCGAGCCGCGCCTCCAGGGCCAGGACCCCCACCGCGCCGAAGTCGCCGGGCAGCCGGGCCGCGGCCAGCGCGCACGCCGACTCCCGGTCGTGGGCCACCGCCAGCAGCGCCAGCTCGTCCCGGTGGCCGTCCGGCGTGAGCCGGTCGAGGAGTTCGCGGTAGGCGGGCCGGCCGTCCCGCGCCCCACGCTTCCCGTGAGCCCCGTACACCCCGTGTGCCCCGTAGGCCTCGTGTGCCTCCTGCGGTACGAGGTCCGCGGTGAGCAGTTCGCCGGGTGTGCCGGCGCCCCGGGGGAGGTTCTGCCGGGCGGACTCGGCGAACAGCGTCGTACCGAGCGGGCTGCCGCGCGTCAGCCGGTGGGCGGCGCGCGGCAGCCGGGACGGTACGGCGAGGCCCCGGCAGGCCGCCTCGACGACGCGCGGGGTGTCGTCGGGGGACAGCGGTGACAGCGGGACGAGCAGCGCCCGCGACGAGGCCGTGCCGCCGGGCTCCCAGCCGCTCGCGCGAACCAGCTCGGACAGGGTGCTGCGGGTCGCGTTGCGCAGGGCCGGATGACCGTGGCCGCGCAGACCGGCGAAGAACACCACCCGGTCGGCGATGCCGTCGGCCCGGTCCCGCAGCACCGCTGTGATCAGCCCGATGCCCGGCGCGCTCTGCGCGTTGTCGATGAGGACCACCGGGCGTCCGGGCCGGTTCCCGCGCGGCAGCGGACCGCCGTACGCGTCGTCGAGATCGGCCAGCAGGGCCCGTACGAGATGGCCCTCGGTGTGGGTGCGCGGGTCGCCGCCCGCCCTGAAGCGGCCGGAGAGCAGAAGCAGTCCGAGCTTGGGGTTGCCGTCGGCGTTCGGGTGGTCCCGGTACCAGGCGGCGGCCTTGCGCAGCCGGCGGTGCGTGGGCGAGACCCCCTCGGAGAACGTCTCCAGGGCGGCCTCGACGACCGGCTCGACCACCGGACCCGTACCCGGCAGGGGGCCGGTGAGCGGGTCGGTGAGGCGGGCCGAGACCCGGCCGACCCAGCGGCTCGTGGGTGCGCCGACCCAGGACCCCGTGTCGTTCAGCAGCAGGATGCGTTCGGCCTCCCGACGGATGCGGGGCACGTTCCGGTCGTTCCAGCCGCCCGCCGCCACGGCCAGCAGGCCCACCGCGAGCCGGGGGAACGGGATCCGTCCCGCGTCGGCCACCGGCTCCGCGAGCTGCTCGGCGATCGTCACCAGCGCCTGTGCCACCGGCGACCAGACCTCGTGCGGCCGTCCCGCGGGAGGCCTCGCGAACCGGTCGGTCTCGCAGTCGATCAGCGCGAGGGGCGTATGGCCCCCGTACGCGGCCCGCAGCTCCGCCAGCACCGCGCTCTTGCCGAGCCCGCGGGCCCCGGCGAACACCACGAAGGGGATGTCCTTCGGGTGTTCGCAGGGACTGGGCCCGTGCTCGAACGGCCGCAGGCCGACGAGCCGTGGAGCGAGGCCGGGCGGCTCCGTGTCGAACAACGCCCCTCGGCCGTGCAGCCCTCTGCGCACCGCATCTCCCCCTGGGACCCCTCGGGTCCGGTTCTCGTAGAGGTGAGGTGTATCAACCGTGCGGCGGTCAGGGGGCGTTGCTTCGGAGTGGATCGATTGATGTCCGCGGGCTTACGCAAATGTCGGCGCCGTCGGCGGAGTCCGACCGGGCCCGGTTCAGTTCACGGTGATCGAGTCGAGTTTCGAGCGCAGGTACACATGGGAGTCGACGGGTTCGTACGCCACCCGGCCGACCGGGGCCGGAACCGACTCGACGCGGGTCCCCGGCGTGCACTCGCCGAAGTAGACGAGGGACATCAGCTCCTCGGTGGGCTCGTCGGCGGGCGGCGGCAGCACGCGATGGCGACCGGAGCGCCAGCGGTCGCCGGTCCAACGGGCCATCAGATCACCGATGTTGATGGTGAACGCCGCCGGGTCGAAGGGCGCGTCCTCCCAGCCGCCGTCGTCCGTCCAGACCTGCAGCCCGCCCTTGCCGGCCTGCCGGTCGAGGATGGTGACCGTGCCGAAGTCGGTGTGCGGGCCGATACGGAACTGGCCCTCCTCGGGCTCGCCGACGACCTCCCGGCCCGGGTACCAGTTGATGTTGAAGCCGTAGGTCGGGTGGTCCATGTGCCGGGTGAAGAAGTCGGGCTCCAGGCCCAGCGCCTCACCCAGCAGGGCGAGGAGATGGTTCTCCAGCTCGGCCATCCGTGCCAGGTACTCCTCGCACACGGCCCGGAGCCCGGGGGCCTCGGCCGGCCAGACGTTCGGCGCGCACCACTCCGCGTCGGTCTCCGGGTCGTCGAAGGGCTCGTGCGTCGCGAAGCTCAGCGACTCCTTCAGGTCGGGCGGGGTCGGAGTGCCCTCCGCGTAACCGTTGGCCTCGGCACCCGGACCGAGCCAGCCCCGGCCGCCGACCTGCACCGCGTACGGCTCCTTGGCCTCGGCGGGCAGCACGAAGAAGGCACGGGCCGCCTCACGGACGCGTACCCGCAGGCCGGGGTCGACGCCGTGACCGGTCACCAGCAGGAATCCGGCGCTCTGGAGCGCGCTGTCGACCGTCCGGGCGATCCGGGTACGGGCCTCGGGGTCGCCGGAGAGCCACGGACCGAGATCGACGGTCGGCACCCGGGGCCGCCCGTGGGCTGTGGTGTCACTCACCGATGTCCTCGTTCCACAGTGCGGGGTTCTTCGCGACGAAGTCGCGCATCAGGGTGACGCACTCGGCGTCGTCGAGGAGCACGATCTCCACGCCGTGCTCCGCCAGCCAGTCGTGTCCGCCGTGGAAGGTCTCGGCCTCCCCGACGACCACCCGGGAGATCCCGAACTGCCGGACAAGACCACTGCAGTACCAGCACGGCGAGAGGGTGGTCACCATCGTCGTACCGCGGTAGGAGCGCTGCCGTCCCGCGTCGCGGAAGGCGGCCGTCTCGGCGTGCGTGGACGGGTCGCCGTCCTGGACACGACGGTTGCGGCCCCTGCCGAGGAGGGTGCCGTCCGCGGCGTACAGCGCGGCGCCGATCGGGATGCCGCCCTCGGCGAGACCGGCCCTGGCCTCCTCGACGGCGGTCCCGAGCCAGGCGCGGGCCCGCGTCCTGTCGAAGCGCCCCACGTCTTCCAAACCGTCACTGTCGGTGCTCATGAAACCCACTCTCCCCGATCGCCCCCCGGGTCACTCCTCACGCCGGCCCCCGTTCGCCCGCGGGCCGGTGGGGGCGGGCCGCGCAGTTCCCCGCGCCCCTCAAGGGCGAAAAGACTGCGCTGTTCCCCGCGCCCTGAAGGCGAAGGCGAAAGACTCCGTCGTTCCCCGCGTCCCTGACGACGATGACAAACGACCGCGCGATTCCCCGCGCCTCTGGGTGGGACGGGGCGTAGCCCCTCCCCGAGGGGCGCGGGGAACTGCGCGCTCAGCCCCCACTCAGCCGCAGGTCGATCCAGAGGTCGTTCCCGCCCGGCAGGGTGTAGCGGTCGGACTCCACGTACCCGTGGGCCAGCGCGAACCGCAGGCCCGCGGCGTTGGCGGCCAGCACGACGGTCTCGATCGTCGTGGCGCCGAGTGCCCGGGCGAGCGCCAGCCCCCGTACGTGGAGCCGCTCGCCGACCCCCCGACGACGGTGGCCGGGGAGCACCCGGGCGATCACGGTGGCCGTCGCCCCCTCACCCTCCGGCGGCCGGACCGTCGTGCAGCCGACCAGCACGTCGTCGAGGTACGCGACCTCCAGCCGGTACCGCCCGGCCCGGTCGCGGACCTCGGCCGGGGACAGCGCGGCCGGCGGGACGATCACGTTGTGGACGTGCCGCCAGTCCTCCAGCGACACCTCGGAGACGGCGTCGACGGGCTCGATACGGAGATCGCTCATCACAGCAGGCAAGCGCGCGGGCAGACGACCCGTCAACCGGGTAAATACCGTTGTCCCTCCTCCGGGGGCCCGACGAGGATGAGGCCATGGCTGACTTCCTGGCTCCCGACGGCACCCGGCTCGCCTACCGCGAGGAGGGCGTGGCGGGCGAGCGCGAGCCGTTGCTCTGTCTGCCGGGCGGGGCGATGCGGGCGTCGGCGTATCTCGGGGACCTGGGCGGGCTGTCGGCGCACCGACGGCTGGTGCTGCTCGATCTGCGGGGCACCGGCGAATCCCAGGCACCGGCAGACCCGGCGACGTACCGCTGCGACCGGCAGGTCGACGACGTGGAGGCCCTGCGCGAACACCTCGGCCTCGACCGGATCGACCTGCTCGCGCACTCGGCGGGCGGCGACCTCGCGATCCTGTACGCGGCCCGGTGTCCCCGGCGCGTCCGCACGCTGACGCTCGTCGCCGCGCGGGCCCGAGCGCTCGGGGTGGACTTCACCGCGGAGCAGCGGCGGGAGGCGGCGGCCCTGCGCAGGGGCGAGCCGTGGTTCGAGGACGCCCACGCGGCGTATCTGAGGATCTGGGACGGGTCCGCCACCGACGCCGACTTCGACGCCGGAACCCCCTTCTTCTACGGGAGTTGGACCACCACCGCCCGGGCGCACGCGGCGGCCGAGGCGGCGCAGATCAACGACGCGGCGGCGGACGTGTACGCCTCCGAGGGAGCGTTCGCCGATCCCGCCGGGGTACGGGCCGCCGTCGCGGGGCTCGACGCGCGCGTCCTCGTCCTCGCGGGGGAACTGGACGGCGGCCCGCTGCCACGCGTCGCCGCCGGGGTCGCCGGCCTGTTCCCCCGCGGTGAGGCGGTGGTCCAGCCGGGCGCCGGACACTTCCCGTGGGTGGACGACCCGGCCTTCTTCGCGGGGACCGTCGTCAAGTTCTTCGCTGGTTAGGGCTGTTGGCGAGGATCCGCCGGTTCAGGAGGTGGGGGTCGGGGTCTCCTCGGTGAGCAGGCCCGTCGTCTTCAGGGCGGTCCAGAAGTCCGCCGGAACGGGGTGGTCGAAGAGCCGCACGTTCTGGGCGACCTCGTCGGCCGAGCGGGCGCCGACGACCACACTCGTGACGGCGGGGTGCCCGAGCGGGAACTGCACGGCGGCCGCGAGCGGCGGCACGTCGAAGTCCGCGCACACCTCTTTCAACGCCGCGATGCGCGCGACCAGTTCGGCGGGGACCGAGGCGTAGCCGTGGGGTGCTCCCGGGCGGGGATCGGCCAGCAGGCCGGACTGGTAGACGCCCGCGGCCATGACAGCGACCCCGCGCTCGGTGCACAGCGGCAGCAATTCGTCGAGCCCGGAACGGTCGAGAAGGGTGTAACGCCCGGCCAGCAGGACACAGTCCGGGCCCGGCGTCATGGCCTCCCGCAGGAAACGGGCCGCCACCGGCGCGTGGTTGACGCCGATCGAGACGGCGCCGACGACACCCGTGGCACGCAGTTCGGCCAGTGCGTCGTACGCCTGCGAGACCGCGGTGCCGAAGTCCTCGTCGGGGTCGTGCACATGGAGGACGTCCACCCGGTCGAGCCCCAGCCGCTCCAGGCTCTCCTCGACCGAGCGCAGCACCCCGGAGCGCGAGTAGTCGAGCCGCGGACCGACGCCCGCCGGAGGGTCCGCCCAGATCGGCTGGGTGTCGGGGCCTCCCGGTTCGATGATCCGCCCGACCTTGGTGCACAGCGCATAGGCGTCCCGTGGCCGAGCGGCGAGAGCGGCTCCGGTACGGGTCTCCGAGCGCCCGTAGCCGTACACGGGGGCCGTGTCGTACAGCCGTATGCCCAGGTCCCAGGCGGTGTCCAGGACGCGGGCCGCCTGTTCGTCGGACACCGGCTCGAACAGCCCGCCGAGGGAGGCGAGTCCCAGCCCGAGACGGCTGACCCGCAGTCCCGTGCGGCCCAGTGGTACGAGTTCGTCGGCTCTCGTCATCGGCCCGTGCCGCCTTCCGTCGATGCCAGTGGTTCTGTCGCTGCCGGTGCCGACCGGCACCATGCATTCAGCCGATGCCGTCGGCTCAGTCGGCTCAGTCGGTTGGTGTGGGTAGGTGTAGGCGTACTCCGTAGCCGCCGTTCGGTGTGGGGCCTGACTCGAAGGTGCCCGCGAGGTTTTCCGCTCGTTCGGCGAGGCCTATCAAGCCGACCCGGGAGCCGGGCAGTTCCAGTACGGGGCGGGTCGGTGGGGTGTTGACGACGGTGACGCCCAGTCCGTCGCCGCCGTGCCACAGGCATACCGTCGTGGTGGCGCCGGGCGCGTGTTTGCGTACGTTCGTCAGGGCCTCCTGCACGGTCCGGTAGACCGCGCGTTCGGCCGGTGCCCCGATGCCGGACGGCAGCTGGCCCTTCAGCGTCACCTCGATCCCGCTGGTGTCGATCAGTTGCCGCAGATCGGCCAGGGTCGGCTGCGGCGCCGCCTCGGCCGTACGGCCGCCCGAGGCACGTAACAGCGCGACCATGTGCCGCAGTTCGTCGAGCGTGGTCACGCTGAGCCCGCGGATCGCGCGGGCGGCCTCGCGCGTCTCGGCGTCCTTCGCGCCGACCTGGAGGGCCCCGGCCCGTACCGCGATGAGGCTCACCTGGTGGGAGACGACGTCGTGCATCTCCCGCGCCAGCTGGGCCCGTTCGCGGGCCACGACGCTCTGGGCGTGCAGCCGGCGTTCGTGCTCCCGTGCCTCCTCGACCTCGGCCAGCCGGTCGGCGGCATCACGGCTGGCCTGCACCAACTGGCCCAGGAAGACCGGCGCGGCGGCCGTGGCCAGCAGATAGACGAAGTCCACGAACGTCCAGAAGCGGTCGTCCTCGGCGTACTCCGACAGCGGCCACGGCAGCGCGGACGCCAGTGCCGACGCGATGGCGCAGGCGACGAGCAGCCGCCGGTCCCGGCTGCGTTCGGCCAGGGTGTAGAGGGCGGCCAGGGGCACCACGACGACCGACGAGAAGAGCGCGGCGGGCAGCGACAGCAGGAACACCGCCAGCGGGAAGCGCCGCCGCACGACGAGCGCCGCGCAGGCGGCGGCCGAGAGGGCGAGTTCCAGCGGGGTGTAGTGGTCGAGCTGGAGCCCGACGTCCACGGCCGCGAGGGCGGCGAGCAGCGCGTCGGCCGGTATGGCTCTCACGGATGCGGCTCTGGCGGACAGGGCCTTCACGGGGTGTCGGACCGGTGCCTCGTCGTCCCCTGCTGCCTGAACCCGGATCACGCGCGTTCCGCTCCTCCCCGCCCGGCCGCCCTGCCGCCCTGTCCCCGGGGCGCCCCGGCCAGACCTGCCGAATGCCGGCCAAGCCTAGGGCGAGGTGGTACGCGGTGGGGCCGGTGTTTGCCGGTGCCGTACCCGTTCGAGGACTTTGCCTTCTCTTTACAACCCGGTCCGCCGCTGCCTCGTCTCTCCGCTCGCCATCCGCAACGCAGCCGTCCGCCGTACCACCGTGCGGACGGACCGATGAGAGAGAGCACACATGCGCCGAACTGTCCTCAGCGCCCTGGCACTCGCGTGCACCGCCGTGCTGGCGAGCACGGTGCCCGCGTTCGCCGACGCGACGGCCCCGACCCCCGTCCCCGCCTCGGAGAAGCCGAGCACCGAACCGACGAAGGCCCCGGCCCCGGCCGAGAGCAAGCCCCCGACCACAGCGCCGAGCGCCGAACCGAGCGCCGCGCCGACCCAGGCGCCGTCCAAGGCGCCCTCGGACGCCGAGGTCTCCGTCGTACCGAGCGGAGCGCCCGACACCGGTGAGGTGCCGACCGGTTCGCAGTCCGGCGGCGAGCGCGGTCTGATCGGCGGGGGCGCCGCCGCGGCGGTCGCGCTGGGCGGCGCGGGGATCTACGTCGTACGCCGCCGACGGGCGACCGGGGCGTGACCCTGTCGTCCCGGCGCGCCTTCGTCACCGCGGCGATGGCCACCCTGCTCGTGGGCTGCGGCGGGGGAGGGGGCGGTGTACGCGACGGGGCCGTCACCGACCTCGGCCACGAGAACTCGTCACCGCCCCCGAAGTCCGCGGGCAAGAACGTGCGCGCCCTCGCGCGCTCGGTGCCCGTGGCGCTGCGTATCCCGGCCATCGAGGTCGACACGCCGGTCATGAAGCTGGGGCTGGCCCCGGACGGCAGCGTGGAGGTCCCTCCGATCGAGGCCGGCGACCGTGCGGGCTGGTACCGCCACTCGCCGACGCCCGGCCAGAAGGGCCCGTCGGTGATCCTCGGCCATGTCACGGTCGGCAAGTACGGGGACGGCGTCTTCCTCGGTCTCAAGCGGCTGCGGCGGGGCGACCTGATCGAGGCGCGGCTGGAGAACGGCACGGCGGCGGAGTTCACCGTCAGCGCCGTACGGACGGTCGCGCAGGCGGAGTTCCCGACGGAGGACGTGTACGGGGACGTGGGCCGGCCGGAGCTGCGGCTCATCACGTGCGGTGGGCCGCGCAGCGGTGACGGCTACCGCGACAGCGTGATCGTCTTCGCGGAGCTGAGTTCGAGCGGCCCCGGGAGCTCCTGACCCGGCGCGCCGCACGCCGTGGATTCCGGGCCGTCGGAACCGTACGCCGACGGTCCGGGATCCTTCCGGGTGAGCCCCACGAGCCCCCACCATGAGCGTCACGACCTGGAGAGCGTTGAAACGGTCCCGCGAGGAGGCAGCGTCCGAGCTGTTCGCCGCCCTCTACCCGCGTCTGGCCGGCTGGTGCCGCCGGCTGGTCGACGACGACGAGACGGCCCACGAGATCGCCTCGGAGGCGTTCACCCGGCTCTGGGCCCGCTGGACCTCCGTCGCCGAACCCCGCGGCTTCCTCTACGTGACCGCGGCGAACATCGTCCGGGATCACTGGCGCAAACTGGAGCGCGAACGCCGGGCGGTGCGCCGTGCGACGGCCGAGGCCGCCGTCCGCCCGGAGACCGAACAGGCCGATCCGTCGGTGCGCCTGCTCGTGCAGTCCCTGCCGGAACGGCTGCGCGTCCCGATTCTGCTGCACTACTACGCTGACATGCCGATCCGGGAGGTGTCCGTGCTGACCGGGCGCAAGGAAGGAACCGTCAAGGCCGATCTCCACGCGGCCCGCGAACTGCTCCGCGCCCATCTGAGGAGAAGCGTTGATCACACACTCTGACGACGGCCCGGACTTCGAACCCGACGACCCCCTCGCCGTCATCCTGCGGCCCGCGTCCGACTACCTCGGCCCGCCCCCCGGCCGGTACGAGGCGATCCGCCGCGGCGCGGCCCGCCGCCGGCTGCTCCGCGCGGCGGCCGGGGCAGGCCTGCTGTGCGCGGTGACGGCTCTCGTCGCGCTGCCGGTCCGGCTGGCGGCGCCCGACCGGCCCGTGTCCCCGACGGTCCCCCTCGCTCCGCCGTCCACGAGCGGCCTTCCGGCCTCGCCCACCCCGTCGCCGTCGACCGGGCCCACCGAGTCCGACGCGGACCGGCCCACCCAGGCGCCCGAGGCCTCCAAGAAGCCCCCGGTCGCGAGCCCCGACGCGTCGACAGGGCCCTCCGCGGCGGCCCCCAGCAAGCCGCCGGCGGACTCGGTGGCACCCAGCGCGGCGCCGACCGAGAAGCCGTCGACGATACCGACTCCGTCCGCGAAGTCACCCTCCAACTCCCCTTCGGAGAAACCGTGATGACGATGTGTCAGGCGGTGGGCCGGATGCCCGGGGTGGGGCTGCCCCCACCCCGGGTCTGGTAGGTCGCTTCATGGCGGCGGCGGGCGGACGGCGGCAAAGTTGAAGTCGGAAAGTCCAAGGGGAAGTTCGGTCCGAACCCGAACCAAGAACCTCAGCCGAAGACTTCAATCGAGGACTTCGGCCGAGAACGTCGACCAGCAGCCGCTCCGCCGCCCGGAAGGAACCGCCATGAACATCTCCACGACCTCCGGCCCGATCACCGACCGGACCGCGGGCGGGACCGCGGTCCGGACCGCCGTCCTCGCGACCCCCGAGAGCGAGCTCGCCCCGCTGCTCGCCGCCTGGGACGACGCGCACTCCGGTGCCTGCGACGATCACGATCTTGAATGGCGGCACCTGCTGGACGAGATGGCCCACCCACGTACCACGCAGGCGTTCTACCGGCTGGCCGCGTCCGCCGGGAGCTGATCCCGGCGCCGCCCGGCACGCCGGGCGGCGGTCAGGATTTCGGTCAGGACTTCGGCGGAGCGGCGTCCTCGGGACCCTCGCCGCCGGTGTCGTCCTTGCCGCCGCCCGTTCCGCCGGGCTCGCCCTTGTCCTTACCGCCGTCCCTGCCGCTGTCCTTGCCGTCGTCCCTGCCGCCGTCCTTGTTCTCGTCCCTGAGGGACTTGAGGAAGTCGGGGTTGTCGTCGGGCGCGACCCAGCCGCCCCGGCGGGACGACGCGGCGTCGCGCGGGGTGCGGACCCGGCCGACGATCAGCCACGAGATCGAGCCGACGAGCGGGAACAGCAGCACGAGAATCGCCCAGAGGGGCTTCGGGATGTAGCGGACGTCCTTCTCATCGGTCGTGATGCAGTCGATGAAGGCGTAGATGCTGAGTGCCAGCGGCACCAGGATCATCAGCACCCGAAGCATGCGGTGGTTCCCCCTGCTGTGGAGACGCGTACGGAGACGGGTCAAGAAGAACCCATGCCCGTCGGGGCCGGTCGAGCGGCCCCCCTTACGGAGCCAGCGTAGCGAGTAGCCGATACTGGGACGCATGGCTTACGACGATCTTCGCTCGCTGCTCCGGGCGCTGGAGCGCGAGGGCGACCTCCAGCGCATCAAGGCCGAGGTGGACCCGTACCTGGAGGTCGGGGAGATCGTCGACCGCGTCCAGAAGGCGGGCGGCCCCGCGCTGCTCTTCGAGAACGTGCGCGGATCGGCGATGCCGCTCGCGATGAACGTCTTCGGGACGGACCGCCGCCTGCTCAAGGCGCTCGGCCTGAAGTCGTACGCCGAGATCAGCGAGAAGATCGGCGGGCTGCTGAAACCCGAGCTGCCGCAGGGCTTCATGGGGGTGCGCGAGGCCTTCGGGAAGCTCGGCGCCATGACGCACGTACCGCCGAAGAAGGTGAAGTCGGACAACGCCCCCGTTCAGGAGGTCGTGCTCACCGGCGACGACGTCGACCTGGACGCCCTGCCCGCGCTCTTCACCTGGCCGCAGGACGGCGGGTCCTTCTTCAACCTCGGACTCACCCACACCAAGGACCCCGAGTCCGGCATCCGCAACCTCGGCCTCTACCGCCTCCAGCGCCACGACAAGCGCACCATCGGCATGCACTGGCAGATCCACAAGGACAGCCGCAACCACTACGCGGTGGCCGCGCGCCGCGGCGAGCGGCTGCCGGTCGCGATCGCCTTCGGCTGCCCGCCCGCCGTGACGTACGCCTCCACCGCGCCGCTGCCCGGTGACATCGACGAGTACCTCTTCGCCGGGTTCCTCCAGGGCAAGCGGATCGAGATGGTCGACTGCAAGACGGTGCCGCTCCAGGTGCCGGCGCAGGCCGAGGTCGTCATCGAGGGCTGGCTGGAGCCGGGCGAGATGCTCCCCGAGGGCCCCTTCGGCGACCACACCGGCTTCTACACCCCCCAGGAACCCTTCCCGGCGCTGACCATCGACTGCGTCACGATGCGCAAGCGCCCGCTGATCCAGTCGATCGTGGTCGGCCGGCCGCCGACGGAGGACGGCCCGCTGGGGCGTGCGACGGAGAGGTTCTTCCTCCCCCTCCTCAAGATCATCGTGCCGGACATCGTGGACTACCACCTGCCCGAGGCGGGCGGCTTCCACAACTGCGCGATCGTCGCGATCGACAAGAAGTACCCGAAGCACGCCCAGAAGGTGATGCACGCCGTCTGGGGCGCCCACATGATGTCCCTGACCAAGCTGATCGTGATCGTCGACTCCGACTGCGACGTCCACGACCTGCACGAGGTGGCGTGGCGGGCGCTGGGCAACACGGACTACTCCCGTGACCTCACCGTGGTCGAGGGCCCGGTCGACCACCTCGACCATGCCTCGTACCAGCAGTTCTGGGGCGGCAAGGCGGGCATCGACGCCACGCGGAAGTGGCCCGAGGAGGGCTACACGCGCGACGGCGGCTGGCCCGAGATGGTCCTCTCGGACCCGGATACGGCGGCGAAGGTCGACCGCCGCTGGAAGGAGTACGGACTCTCGTGAGCAGCGCATCAGCGGCGATCCCGCAGCCCGGACGCACGAAGGCGTTCCTGCGGCTCGTCATGATCGAGCACTCCGTCTTCGCGCTGCCGTTCGCGTACATCGCGGCGCTGACGGCGATGTTCCTGACGGACGGCAACATCCAGTGGGGCCGGCTGCTCCTCGTCACCGTCGCGATGGTCGGGCTGCGGACCTTCGCGATGGCCGTGAACCGGATCATCGACCGGGAGATCGACGCCCGCAATCCCCGTACGGCCCACCGTGAGCTGGTCACCGGCGCGATGTCGGTGAAGCACGCCTGGACGGGCGCGCTGGTGGCCCTGGTGTTCTTCCTGGGCGCGGCGGCCCTCCTGAACCCCCTCTGCCTGGCGCTGGCGCCCATCGCGGTGATCCCGATGGTGGTCTACCCGTACGGCAAGCGGTTCACGAACTTCCCGCAGGCCATCCTGGGTCTCGCCCAGGCGATGGGCCCGATCGGCGGCTGGCTGGCGATCACCGGCGAGTGGTCGTGGGACGCCGTGATCCTGGGCCTGGCGGTCGGCATCTGGATCGGTGGCTTCGACCTGATCTACGCCTGCCAGGACGTACGGACGGACCGCGAGGTCGGCGTGAAGTCGGTACCGGCGCGCTTCGGCGTCCCGGCCGCGATCTGGGGCGCGCGCGGCTGCCACGCGGTGACGACCGGCCTCCTGGTCTGGTACGCGCTGGCCACCGACGCGGAGGTCTTCTTCTGGCTGGGCCTGCTGATCGTGGCGGGCGCGTTCCTGTACGAGCACACCCTCGTCCGCCCGACGGACCTGTCCCGCCTGAACCGGGCGTTCTTCCAGGTCAACGGTTTCATCGGCATCGCACTGTTCGCCTGCGCGCTGCTGGACCTGCTGGTGCGGGGACTCACGGTCTGACGGACGGCACGCTTCGACCCGGCCCGCGTCGGCCCGGCCGGCGCGGGCTTTCCCGACGGGCGCGGGGGCGTCGGCGCACCGCCCGGCCGCCCGTTGACCCGAAGGCGTGCCACCGGTCCTGAGTCAGTGGCGTCGCGCCGGTAGGCTCAAGGTGTGAACGCAGGAGAAACAGAGCGTCGGCCTTGGATCGTGGGGGTCTCCGGCGCGTCCGGAACGCCGTATGCCGCTGCCGTGCTGCGTGCCCTCCTCGCGGCCGGTGAGAGCGTCGACCTCGTCGTCTCACGGGCCTCGCGGCTCACCCTGCTCGACGAGACCGGGATCAGCTTCCGGGACGCCCACTGGCAGGACGACCTGCGGGAGTGGCTCGGCCGGGGGGCCGACGGCAAGCCCGGCACGTTCGCGGTGGACGTCGACGCCGTACGGCACTGGAGCGCGGGGGACCTGGCGGCGGGGCCGTCCTCCGGCTCGTACCCCTCCAAGGGCATGCTCATCGTGCCCGCCTCCACCGCCTGTGTCGCCGGAGTCGCGCTCGGCCTCTCGAAGGATCTGCTCCAGCGCGCCGCGAGCGTCGTCCTCAAGGAGAGGCGGAAGCTGGTCGTCGCCGTCAGGGAGACCCCGCTGAACGGGCAGACCCTGCGGCACCTGGTGACCCTCGACGACGCGGGCGCGACCGTACTGCCGGCCTCCCCGGCGTTCTACGCGGGGGCCACGCACATCCAGGACCTGGTGGACTTCGTCGCCGGGCGCGTGCTGGACGCGGCGGGCGTCGGGCACACGCTCTACCGCCGCTGGGAGGGCGAACTCGGCGGCGGCTCCCGCACCACCTGAGCGCAGTACCACCCGAGCACGGCACCACCCGAGCACGGCACCACCCGAGCACGGCACCACCCGAGCACAGAGCAACGCGGCAGTACTCACCCATCACTTCAGGAACTTTCAGCGGAAGGCTATCGATCGCATGGACGCGGTGGACAGGCAGCTCATCCAGGCTCTCAGGGAGAACGGCCGGGCCTCCTACGCGGAGCTGGGACGCCTCGTCGGACTGTCGGGGCCCAGCGTCACCGACCGCATCAACCGCCTGGAGGCGGCCGGTGTCATCACCGGCTACCGCGCGACGGTCGACTCGGCCTCGCTCGGACTCGGCGTCATCGCCCTCATCGGCATCTCCCTCTCCGACGCCGCCGACCACGAGGACGTGGCACGCCGGATGAAGGACCTCGGCGAGATCGAGGACTGCTGGTTCATCGCCGGCGACGACTCCTACATGCTCAAGGTGCGGGCGTCGGACGTGGACGGCCTGGAGCGGACCATCCGCCGGCTGTCCGGGACCAAGGGCGTCTCCAGGACCCGTACGACCATCGTGCTCTCCACGAAGTGGGAGAACAGGGTGGGTGAGCTGCCCGAGGAGGAGCAGTAGGGGCGCGGGAGTACGGTTGAGCGGTTGACACGAATAGGCGCAGGTCACAGGGAGAGGTACACGCATGGACGTCGGGCTCAAGCGCGAGCTGGAGGACAAGGTCCGGGCCGGTGAGCGGCTGACCCGCGAGGACGGCATCGCGCTCTACGAGTCGGACGACCTGGCCTGGCTGGGCGGGCTCGCCCACGAGGTGCGCACCCGCAAGAACGGTGACGTCGTCCACTTCAACGTCAACCGTCACCTCAACATGACGAACGTGTGCACCGCGTCGTGCGCCTACTGCTCGTTCCAGCGCAAGCCGGGCGAGAAGGACGCGTACACGATGCGCATCGAGGAGGCGGTCAAGCTCGCCAAGGCGATGGAGGGCGAGAACCTCACCGAGCTGCACATCGTCAACGGGCTCCACCCGAACCTGCCGTGGCGCTACTACCCGCGCTCGCTCAGCGAGCTGAAGAAGGCCCTCCCGAACGTCTCCCTGAAGGCCTTCACCGCCACCGAGATCCACCACTTCGAGACGATCTCCGGGCTCAGCGCCTCCGAGATCCTCGACGAGCTGATCGACGCGGGCCTCGAATCCCTCACCGGCGGCGGCGCGGAGATCTTCGACTGGGAGGTCCGGCAGCACATCGTCGACCACCGCACCCACTGGGAGGACTGGTCGCGCATCCACCGCCTCGCGCACGAGAAGGGTCTCAAGACCCCGTGCACGATGCTGTACGGGCACATCGAGGAGCCCCGCCACCGGGTCGACCACGTCCTGCGCCTGCGTGAACTGCAGGACGAGACCGGCGGCTTCCAGGTCTTCATCCCGCTGCGCTACCAGCACGACTTCGTCGACATGAAGGACGGGAAGGTACGCAACCGGCTGCAGGCCCGTACGCAGATGGCGACCGGCGCGGAGGCCCTGAAGACCTTCGCGGTCTCGCGGCTGCTCTTCGACAACGTGCCGCACGTCAAGGTCTTCTGGGTCATGCACGGCGTCCAGACCGCCCAGCTCGCGCTGCAGCACGGCGCGGACGATATGGACGGGTCGGTCGTCGAGTACAAGATCACGCACGACGCGGACAACTACGGCACGCCGAACAAGCTGACGCGGGAGGATCTGCTCGATCTGATCCGCGACGCCGGGTTCCGGCCGGTGGAGCGGAACACTCGGTACGAGATCATCCGCGAGTACGAAGGCGCGGACGCGGGGCGGCGGGAGACTCCGCAGCCCATGCGGCTTTGAGCTGTTGTTGACCCTGGGGGCTGCCGCCCCCAGGCCCCTGCCCAGCCCTCGCTCCCGCGGTCTTGTGCGGGTGCGTGGGGGCTGGGCGCGCCGTTCCCCGCGCCCCTTCAGGACGACAGGATTGCGCCGTTCCCCGCGCCCCTGAAAGCGAAAAGATTGCGCCGTTCCCCGCGCCCCTCTGGGGGCGGCCCCTGTCGGGGGACGGGCCGGGTCAGGTGGTGCGGACTCTGATGATTCCCTCCACGCCCTGCATGAAGGTTTCCGAGATCAGGTTCGGGTCGAAGAGGCAGCCTGCCGCCATCGCGCCGTCCCGGAGCATGACGAGGTGCCGGGCGCCCGCCTCGGCGGGTTCGTCGCCGGTCTCGGCCAGCAGGTCCGTCACCGTGTTCAGGAACCACTGCCGGTGAGCCAGTACGGCCTGGTGGATCGGCTGGGTCGCGTCGGGGTACTCGGCCGCCGCGTTGAGGAAGGCGCAGCCGCGGAACCCGGGGGACCGGATGCCGTCCGTGATGGACCTGCCCACGGCCAGGACCCGTTCGACCGGTGACTCGCTGCTCGCCCGGGCCGCGTCGACCTGGGCCCGGATGCCCCGGTCCGCCAGGTCGAGATACGCGAGGACGAGTTCCTCCTTGCCCGCGAAGTGCCGGTACAGCGTGGCCCGGGTCACCTTGGCCTCCGAGGTGATCCGGTCGATGCCGACCGAGTGGATGCCTTCCGCGTAGAAGATCCTGGTCGCCGTGTTCAGCAGCCGCGTACGCGCCTCGGATGTGCCGGCGCCTGCGCCACCGCCCTCTGGGTTCCTGCTCATGCCTTCAGCCTACCAAGACGGCGGGGTAGAACGTTCGGTCTTGACAGCGGTGCCCGGTTGCCCTTTAGCTGTGATGGGACCGAACGTTCTCCCTCATGTTCGTGTCGCGCTCGCCATCGCCCTCGTCATCGACATCGCTGAAAGGCACTCCCATGGACACCTCCGTGAACTCCCCCGTGGACCCCTTCGTCGGGACCGCCCCCACCGGCGTCCCCGCGGCCCTGCGCAAGCTGTACTTCGTGCGCTTCGCCTTCGCCGCGGTGTGGGCCGCGCTGCTGTTCACGACCGCCGACACGCTGGGGCCGGTGAGTGTGACGCTGCTGGTGCTGTACCCCCTGTTCGACGTGGCGGCGGCGGTCGTCGACCTCCGGGCCGCCCGGGCCGACGGCGGCAAGGCCCCGGCGCTGCTCGTGAACATCGCGATCAGCTCGCTGACGGTGATCGGGCTCGCCGTCGCCGCCACGTCCGGCATCCCGGCCGTCCTGCGGGTCTGGGGAGCCTGGGCCGTCCTCTCGGGAATCGTCCAGCTGGTCGCGGGCGCCCTGCGCCGGAAGCTGGGCGGCCAGTGGCCGATGATCATCAGTGGTGCCATCTCCACCCTCGCCGGCTCGTCCTTCGTCGCCTCGGCCGCCGGTGACGACGCCTCGCTGTCGAACCTCGCCGGTTACGCCTTCCTCGGCGGCGTCTTCTTCCTCGCCTCCGCGCTGCGCCTGGGCCGCGCCCGCGACGGGGTGTGACCTCGTCCGTCCGCATCGGCCGTGAGGGGTGCGGCGGGTTCGTGGGGGTCGCGAGGGCTGTGCGGCACAAGCCACTTGAGTCACAGGCCGGGTAATAAGTAATCTGCCCGCATGGCCCTTACGTTCGAGCTCGACCCCTCTGTCGGCACCGCCCTGCGGGACGGCATCACCGACCTGTGGGCCGACGTGTCCAACGCGGGCGGCTCCGTCGGCTTCGTACCCCCGGTCTCGCGTGAGACCGTACGGCCGGAGCTCGTGAAGCACTTCGTCGCGATGGCCGAGGGCCGCACCCGGCTCCTGGTCGGCCGCGACGAGGACGGAACCGTCGCCGCGACCGCCTTCCTCACCCACAACACCCACCGCCTGATGAAGCACTGGCTGTGGCTGTACACGGTGATGGTGCACCCCAGGCACCAGGGCAGGGGCTACGGCCGCGACCTGCTCACGGCCGCCGCCGACGCCGCCCGCGGTCTCGACGGCATAGAGGCGATACGGCTCACCTGCCGGGGCGGCGAGGGCCTGGAGCGGTTCTACGGGTCGTGCGGCTACAAGGAGGTCGGCCGCGTACCGGACGCGATCAGGGTGTCGCCGGGCGACGACCGGGACGACATCACGATGCTGCTGTCCCTGGGCCGCGTCGACTGAGGCCGACGGGCCCCACACCCCCGACACCCCCCTACAAGATCGCGGCCCGCGCGTGCTTCACTGGACGGTGCCCTTTGGGAACGTTCGGAACGGGAAGAGTGGATTGAGATGCTCCGCTACACACTGATGCGCCTCGGGATCTTCGTGGGCTGCCTCGTGGTCGTCTGGGGCCTCGTCTACTCCGGCGTCGCTCCGCGCGGCCTCGGCGACTCGAACGGCATGTGGGTCGTCATGCTCGCCCTGGTCGTCTCGGCGCCCATCAGCTTCGTGGTCCTCCGCAAGGAGCGCGACCGCGCCTCGGTGCAGGTCGTCGCGCGCGTCGACCGCATGAAGTCCAACCTGGAGGCGAACCGCAACCAGGAGGACGAGGCCGCGGACGCCGCCTCGGGCAAGACGTCCGGAGAGGTACCGGGCGAGGTGTCCGGCGACGTGTCCGGCGCCCGGAGCCGCACGGCCTGAAGGCGGCCGGGGCCGCACCCCCGCCCCCGGTGCGACCGCAGGTGACCGCACCTCGCCCCGGCGCAACCGTCGGCAGAACATACTCTTTCCTGTATGGGTGCAGTGAAGAGCAAGCGGATGCCCCGTGCCGTGCGCGAACAGCAGATGCTGGACGCCGCCGTACGGACCTTCGGGCAGCGGGGCTACCGGGCCGCCTCGATGGACGAGATCGCCGATCTGGCAGGCGTGTCCAAGCCGTTGGTCTACCTGTACCTGAACAGCAAGGAAGACCTGTTCACCGCGTGCATCCGGCGTGAGGCCGCCGCCCTGACCGCGGCCGTACGCGCCGGAGTCCGTCCTGACCTGCCCGCCGACCGCCAACTCTGGGAAGGCCTGCGGGCGTTCTTCACGCACACCGCGCAGAATCCGGACGGCTGGGCGGTGCTGCACCGTCAGGCGCGTACGCACGGGGAACCCTTCGCCGCCGAGATCACCTCGATGCGCGAGGAGATCGTGGCGTTCGTCACCCAGCTGATCGTGGTCGCCGCGCGGGAGGCCCACCGCAACCCCTCACTGCCCGAACGCGAGGTCGCGGGCCTCGCGGAAGCCCTCGTCGGTGCCGCCGAGTCCCTCGCCGCCTGGGCCAACGCCACCCCCGGGGTCTCCGCCCGGCAGGCCGCCGCGACCCTGATGAACTTCGCGTGGGCGGGCCTCGGCGACCTGATGGAGGGGCAGCCGTGGGCGGAGGCCCCGGGCCGCGACCCTGAATAAGGGGGGGTGCGCCGGTGGCGCCGTCCGGATCGGGTGGGCGTCAGGCGAGCGGCAGCACTTCCCCCGTCAGATGCAGCCGGCCGCCGTCGGCTCCGCGCAGCTCGAAACGGCTGCTCCTCGCCCCGTACGACACCGTCCCCGGCAGCAGCACCGGCGCCTTGAACTCCGCCCGGATGCGGGCCGCCTGGGGTGTCCCGCGCTCGGCGAGGCAGCGCGCCACGGTCCACATGCCGTGCGCGACGGTCCGGGGGAAGCCGAACATGCGGGCGGTGAGGGGGTGCAGGTGGATCGGATTGCGGTCCCCGGACGCGGATCCGTACCGCCGCCCGACGTCCTCCGCGAGGTGCCACTCGGCGAGCACGGGCAGCGGCTCGCGCTCCGCCGCGGCCCGCTCGGCAGTGCGTCCGTTTTCCGCGGGCTGCGCGACGGCGTGCCGTGCCAGATAGGTGCTGCGTGACTCCCACACGAGGTCGCCGGCCGCCCGCACCTCGGTCGTGACGACTGCCTCCGTCCCGCGCCGGTGGGGCACCAGGTCGTCGACGCACACGGCGAGTTCGTACTCTCCGGTGGCCGTGAGCGCCCTGTGCTGCGTGATGCCGATGGACGTGTGCACCAGCCCGAGCAGCGGCAGCGGGAACGTCCGCGCGCTCATCAGCCGCATGGCCGCGGGGAAGCCGAGCACATGCGGGTAGGTCGGGGGCAGCTCGTCCGCCCCCACGCCGAATCCGCAGGCGCGCTCGTACGCGGCGAGCCTGCCCAGGTCGACCCGGACCCCGGGCAGTACCAGCCGGGTACGGGGTGCGGTGACGGTGACCCCGGTCCGGGGCCGCTTGAACGGGGAGAGCACCGCTCCCCGGGCCAGCAGGGGCCACAGCGCCGGCGACCGCCCGAGGGTACGCGTCCGAGTCCCGTCGTTCCCGACATCCACCAGGTCACCCATCTCCAACTCTCCTCCTTCGCAACGGGGTTGTGCTCGCCGATCGCTGTCAGGTGCGGGCCCGGTGGGGCCGGGCCGCGCAGTTCCCCGCGCCCCCAAAGACAAGGGCTGCGCCCTTGAGGGGCACGGTGAACGGCGCGACCAGCCACAGCGGACCCGCACCTGGCAACGGTGCTTTCAAGGGGCGCGGGGAACGGCGCGATCGGCCACGACGGACCCGCACCTGGCAACGGCCTGCTTTTAGGGGCGCGGGGAACTGCGCGACCGGCCACAGCGGACCCGCACCTGGCAACGGTGCTTTCAAGGGTCGCGGGGAACTGCGCGACCAGCCACGACGCACCCGCACCCGGCAACGGCGCTTTCAAGGGGCGCGGGGAACTGCGCGACCAGCCACAGCGGACCCGCACCGCAAAACGAACCGTTACGCCCCCAACAGGCTCTGCCCACAAACGCGCACCACCTGTCCATTGACCGCCCCGGACCCCGGACTCGCGAGCCACGCCGTCGTCTCGGCGACATCCACCGGCAGCCCGCCCTGGGAGAGGGAGTTCATCCGCCGCCCCGCCTCGCGGATGAACAACGGCACCGCGGCCGTCATCCGCGTCTCGATGAACCCGGGCGCGACGGCGTTCACGGTCACGCCGTACTCCGACAGCGCCCGCGGCCCGAGAGCCCGTACGAGCCCCACGATCCCCGCCTTGGACGCGGCGTAGTTCGTCTGGCCCGCGTTGCCCGCGATCCCGGCGATGGACGCGGTCGCCACGACCCGCCCGCCGGGCCGGAGCGTGCCGCCGGTCAGCAGCGCGTCGGTCGTGCGCAGCACACTCGCGAGGTTGACGTCGAGCACCGAACTCCACCGCTCCGCGGGCATGTTGACCAGCCGCCGGTCCCGCGTGATCCCCGCGTTGTGGACGAGGACGTCCAGTCCTTCGGGCAGCGCGTCGGCGATGCGCGCCCCCGCGTCGTCCGCCGTGATGTCCAGCGTGAGGGCGACCCCGCCGAGCCGTCCGGCGACCGCGGCCAGGTCGGCCTCGGCGGCGGGCACGTCCAGGCAGACCACTCGCGCCCCGTCCCGCGCGAGCGTCGTGGCGACGGCCTCGCCGATCCCGCGCGCGGCCCCGGTGACCAGCGCGGTCCGTCCGGCGAGCGGCTTGCCCCAGTCGGCGGGCGCCGCCTTCTCGGCCTCACCGTCGCCGACCTCGACCACTTGCCCGCTGATGTACGCGGACCTGGGCGAGAGCAGGAAGCGGAACGTCGACTCGGCGGCGCGCGCGTCCGTGAGCCGTAGGAGATGCACGGTCGTGCCCCGCCCGATCTCCTTGCCGAGGGACCGTACGAACCCTTCGAGGGCCTGCTGCACGGCGGCCTGGTGGTGGTCGGCGGGGTCCGGGGGCGAGCCGAGCACCACGATCCGCCCGCTCCCGGCGACCGACCGGACGACGGGGTGGAGTGCCGCGTGGACCTCGGTGAGGGTGTCGACGTCATGGACGCCGGTGGCGTCGAGGACGACGGCGACCGGGTTCTCCGTGCCCAGGTCCAGTGCCGACCCGGCCGGTACGAGGTCCAGGTCCAGCCCCGCGTGGGCGAGGACGGGTGCCAGGTCGAGGTCGGACTTGCCGGCCGTGAGATGCAGCAACCGGCCTTGCAGGGAGGGCCGTTCGGCGCTCCACCGCCGGAGCCGCGCCGGCTGGGGCAGGCCGAGCCGCCGGGTCAGGAAGCGGCCGGGCGCGGTGCCGGTGAGGCTCAGATAGCGGTCGGCCATGGTTCAGCTCCCAGCTGGGTCGGATGCGCTCGGGCGCAGGCTCGCGCGGGCACCCACTCCCTGCTTACTCTGGAGTAAGGTTACCCGAGGTAATGCTACGTCACCGTGAGGGAGCAGGTCGAGATGAGCCCCGTCGAACCCAGTCGCGCACCCCGGCCGCTCCGCGCTGTCGGACCCGTTCCCACCGTCGGATCCGCCCCCGCGGCCGAACGTGTCCCCGCCGCCGGACCCCTCCGTGTGCCGGAGCCGCGCCGCGTCGCGGTCGTCGGCGGTACGCGCATCCCCTTCGCCCGCTCCGACGGCCCGTACGCCACCGCCTCGAACCAGGAGATGCTGGCCGCGGCCCTCGACGGCCTCGTGGACCGTTTCGGGCTCGAAGAGCCGGGCGCGGTGGGGGAGTTGGTGGCCGGTGCCGTCCTCAAGCACAGCCGTGACTTCAACCTCGCGCGCGAGACCGTGCTCGGTTCACGGCTCGACGCCCGCACCCCCGCGTACGACCTCCAGCAGGCCTGTGGCACCGGCCTGCAGGCCGTCGTCGCGGCGGCCAACAAGATCATGCTCGGGCAGACCGAGTCCGCCGTCGCGGGCGGCGCGGACACGGCCAGCGACGCCCCGCTCGGCGTCAACGACCAGCTGCGGCGCGTCCTGCTCGAGGTCCGGCGCGCGAAGTCGGCGGGCGCCCGGCTGAAGGCGCTCGCCCGCGTCCGCCCAGGCCACCTCGTCCCGGAGATCCCGCGCAACGCGGAGCCGCGTACCGGACTGTCGATGGGTGAGCACGCGGCGGTCACCGCCCGGACGTGGGCCGTCACCCGCGAGGCGCAGGACGAACTGGCGGCGGCCAGCCACCAGCGGCTCGCCGCCGCCTACGAACGCGGCTTCTTCGACGACCTGGTCGTGCCCTTCCGGGGGCTGGCCCGGGACCAGAACCTCCGCCCCGGCTCCTCGGTGGCCGAACTGGCCACGCTGAAGCCCGTGTTCGGCGTCCGGGGCCCCGACCCCACGATGACGGCCGGGAATTCGACGCCCCTGACCGACGGCGCGGCCACCGTGCTCCTCGCGAGCGACGCGTGGGCGGCGGGGCGCGGCCTGACGCCCCTCGCGTACCTGACGGCGTACGAGACGGCGGCCGTCGACTTCGTGGCGGGGGACGTGGCCGGCGGGGAGGACGGGTTGCTCATGGCACCCGCCCACGCGGTCCCGCGCCTGCTGGAACGGGCCGGACTCGGCCTCGACGACTTCGACTTCGTCGAGGTGCACGAGGCGTTCGCGTCCCAGGTGCTCGCCACCCTGGCGGCCTGGGAGAAGCAGGGGCTCGGCCAGGTCGACCGGGCCCGCCTCAACGTGGCGGGCTCGTCCCTGGCGACCGGCCACCCCTTCGCGGCCACCGGGGCGCGGATCGTGGCGACCCTGGCGAAGCTGCTCGCGGAGCGGGAGGGTCCCGGCCGCGGCCTGATCTCGATCTGCGCGGCGGGCGGCCGGGGGGTGACGGCGATCCTCGAACGCCCGTGACCCGGCCGGGCACGCGACCCTCCGTGCGCCCGGCCCTTGTGCGACGTCCATCCATGCCCACACCTTCGGCAAAAGATGAACAGCCGTCCGAACACGCACCAACCTCTCACTCTTGTGCACACAAGCCCCCCAGTTTCCCGGGTGAACCTGCCCCCTCACGGGTCCGTAATGGGAGAAGTACGAGAGCAAGGAGCCGCCCGTGTCCCGCGATCCCTCTTCCCGCGCCCAGCCCGCCCTGCCGGAACCCGAGGTCAGGCGGCTGGACGGTGTCGTACGAGAGGTCTCGGTCCCCCCGCTGATCCTGCCCGTGACCCACGGCTCGCTCGCGGACATCCCGTTCGACAACGCCGACCAGGTGCCGGACGACCCGGTGCTCAGCCGCAAGGGCCCCGACGGCCGCTGGCAGGACGTCACGGCGGCCGAGTTCGCCGACCAGGTGCTCGCGGTCGCCAAGGGGCTGATCGCCGAGGGCCTGATGCCCGGCGACCGGCTCGCGATCATGGCGCGTACGACGTACGAGTGGACGCTGCTGGACTTCGCCGCGTGGGCCGCGGGCCTGGTGACCGTCCCCGTCTATCCGACCTCGTCCGTCTTCCAGACGCGCTGGATCCTCCAGGACTCGGGCGCGGTGGCGATCGCCGTCGAGCATGTGTCGCAGGCCGCCGCGCTCGGTCCCGAACGTGACCGGCTGCCCGACGTCCAGCATGTGTGGATCTTCGAGAAGGGGCACACGGACCGGCTCGCCGAGCTGGGCCGGGGCGTCCCCGACCAGGAGGTCGCCGTACGCCGTGGCGTCCTCGGCCCCGACTCGCTCGCGACGGTCATGTACACCTCCGGCACCACCGGGCGCCCCAAGGGCTGCGCGCTGACCCACGGCAACTTCTTCGCCGAGGTCGACAACGCCGTCGAACTGCTCCACCCCGTCTTCAAGTCCACCTTCAAGGAGCCCGCCTCCACGCTCCTGTACCTCCCGCTCTCGCACGTCTTCGGCCGCATGGTCGCCGTCGCGTGCATGCGCGCCCGGGTACGCCTGGGTCACGCGCCGAGCATCCGTACGGAGGAACTGCTGACGGACCTCGCGGGCTTCAGGCCGACCTTCCTGCTGGCCATCCCGTACGTGCTGGAGAAGGTCTACAACAGCGGTCGCGCGACCGCCGAGAGGATGGGCCGCGCCGCCTCCTTCGACCGTGCGGCCCGGGTGGCCCGCGGCTACGGGGAAGCGCTGGAGGCCCAGCAGCACGGCACGGGCTCCGGGCCGAGCGCCAAACTCAGAGCGGCCCGCGCCGTCTACGACCCCCTCGTCTACCGCCGTATCCGCGCGGCCCTCGGCGGCAAGGTCCGCCAGGTGGTCTGCGGCGGCTCCCCGCTCGGCCGCCGCCTCGCCTCCTTCTACGCGGGCGCCGGCATCCAGGTGTACGAGGGCTACGGCCTCACCGAGACCACGGCCGCGGCGACCCTCACCTATCCGCACCGGCCGCGCCTGGGCACGGTCGGCTGGCCGCTGCCCGGCACCCGGGTGCGGATAGCCCAGGACGGCGAGGTCCTGCTGAACGGCAACCAGGTGTTCCGCGGCTACTGGGACCCGCAGGCGGGCGGAGTGGTCCCGGCCGCCCAGGACGGCTGGTTCGCCACCGGTGACATCGGCGAGCTGGACGACGACGGCTATCTCACGATCACCGGCCGCAAGCGGGACATCCTGATCACCACCAGCGGCAAGAACGTCGCGCCCGCGCCGCTGGAGGACTGGCTCCGCGCGCATCCCCTCATCAGCCAGTGCGTCGTCATTGGCGACAACCGCCCATACGTCACCGCGCTGGTCACCCTGGACGGCGAGGGCATGGCCCACTGGTGCCGGATGACCGGGCGGGCGGAGGCCCCGACGGCCACGCTGGTCACCGACCCCGACCTGCTCACCGTCATCCAGCGGGCGATCGACGACGCCAACCGCCTGGTCTCCCGCGCGGAATCGATCCGCCGCTTCACCGTCCTGCCCCTGAACTTCACGGAGACCGCCGGCCATCTGACCCCGACGATGAAACTGCGCCGGGCGGTGGTGACCCGGGAGTTCGCCGGGGAGATCGAGGCGATGTACGACGGGGCGCTCGGCGGCGAGTAGCAGGCGGGCGGGCGGGCAGGCAGGGAGGAAGCTGGGGAGGGAGCGGGAGAGCGCGAGGGGAAAAAAGGCAGGAGCCCCTTCACCTGACGGTGTGGGGCTCCTTGGGTCTTGCTTCTAGGTTCCGGATCAGAGTGTCGGGCTCGGGAGCCCGGACTCAGCCGAAGGATCAGGCGGGGGTGACGTTCTCCGCCTGCGGGCCCTTCGGACCCTGGGTCACGTCGAAGGTAACCGCCTGGTTCTCTTCGAGGGAGCGGAATCCGCTCGCGTTGATCGCGGAGTAGTGGACGAAGACGTCCGGGCCGCCGCCTTCCTGGGCGATGAAACCAAAGCCCTTTTCAGCGTTGAACCACTTCACGGTTCCGGTAGCCATAAGCCCTCCTTGGGCCCAAAGGGTTGCCCTGCTCCAGAACCTGCAAGGTGTAAACAAAAGCTTGTGAACAAAACCTTGTAAACAACTGCATTCGTCTGAAAACGACGAGAGCCCGCGGTCACATGCTCCGCAGGCTCTGTACTGCAAGGGAAACCAAACTGCAACTTGCGGATGAGCCTACCCAGGAGGGCAGCCGAAGGCAATAGAGGGCAAGATCACGTCACCCGGAAGTTTGACGGGTCCGCCGGAGGGGCTGACGTAGCGGTATCACTCGGTGTCACAAGGGTTGACACATGGGGCGGAAGCGGTTTCGTACTCCACTCGGGCACCCTGGATCCTGCACCGTACCGCATGGGGGTTAGCCTCGCGATGTGGACAATTCTCCTGAGTCTCCCGAGGGGCGTCCCGACGCCCGCCGCTCACGGCCGCGCGTCGGCCACATCCAGTTCCTGAACTGCCTGCCCCTGTACTGGGGACTCGCGAGAACGGGCACGCTGCTCGACTTCGAGCTCACCAAGGACACCCCGGAGAAGCTCAGCGAGAAGCTCGTACGGGGCGATCTCGACATCGGGCCCATCACCCTCGTCGAGTTCCTCAAGCACGCCGACGAGCTGGTCGCCTTCCCCGACATCGCGGTCGGCTGCGACGGCCCCGTGATGTCCTGCGTGATCGTCTCCCAGGTCCCCCTGGACCAGCTGGACGGCGCCCGGGTCGCCCTCGGCTCGACCTCGCGTACGTCCGTACGCCTCGCGCAGCTCCTCCTGTCGGAGCGGTACGGCGTCGAGCCGTCCTACTACACCTGCCCGCCCGACCTCAGCCTGATGATGCAGGAGGCCGACGCGGCGGTGCTGATCGGCGATGCCGCCCTGCGCGCCAATCTGCTGGACGGCCCGCGCTACGGCCTCCAGGTGCACGACCTCGGCGCCCTCTGGAAGGAGTGGACGGGCCTGCCCTTCGTCTTCGCGGTCTGGGCCGCCCGCCGCGACTACCTGGAACGCGAGCCGGTCCTCACCCGCAAGGTGCACGAGGCGTTCCTCGCCTCCCGCGACCTGTCCCTGGAGGAGGTCGGCAAGGTCGCCGAGCAGGCGGCCCGCTGGGAGGCCTTCGACGAGAGCGTCCTGGAGCGCTACTTCACGACCCTCGACTTCCGCTTCGGCGCACCGCAGCTGGAGGCGGTCACGGAGTTCGCGCGCCGGGTCGGCCCCACGACCGGTTTCCCGGCGGACGTGAAGGTCGACCTGCTGGAGCCCTGAGCCACCCGGGTCCGCGGGACGGGCGGCACTACCCTGCTGGAGTGCGTGCGGCTCGTCCGGGGGACGACACCCGGGGGACGACGGACATACGCACACACGGGTCTGCGGGTCTGCGGGTCCACGGGGGACGGGGGAGGTGCGGGCGCATGAGGCCGCTCGAAGTCGACGAACCCACGGTGGTGGGGCCCTACCGGCTGCTCGGCCGGCTCGGCTCCGGCGGGATGGGCCGCGTCTACCTGGGCCGCAGCGCGGGCGGCCGTACCGTCGCGGTCAAGATCGTGCACCCGCACTTCGCGCTCGACGAGGAGTTCCGCGCCCGGTTCCGCCGCGAGGTGGAGGCGGCGCGGCGGGTGGGCGGCGCGTACACGGCCCCGGTCCTCGACGCCGACCCGGACGCCCGGGTCCCGTGGGTGGCGACCGGCTATGCCGCAGGCCCCACGCTGACCGCCGCGGTCACCGACACGGGCGCCCTCGCGGACCACTCCGTACGCGTCCTGGGCGCCGGGCTCGCCGAGGCGCTGACCGCCGTGCACGGCCTGGGCCTGGTCCACCGCGACGTCAAGCCGTCGAACGTGCTGCTGACCCTCGACGGCCCCCTCCTCATCGACTTCGGCATCGCCCGCGCGACCGACGGCACGGCGTCCCTCACCGCGACGGGCGTCTCCATCGGCTCGCCCGGCTACATGTCGCCCGAGCAGATCCTCGGCAAGGGCGTCACCGGCGCGGCCGACGTCTTCTCGCTCGGCGCGGTACTGGCGTACGCGGCGACGGGCTCGTCCCCGTTCCCCGGCGACTCCTCGGCCGCCCTGCTCTACAAGGTGGTCCACGAGGAACCCGAACTGGGCGCGCTCACCGGCGGGTTGCGGGAGGTGGTCGCCGGCTGCCTCGCCAAGGACCCGTCCGCGCGCCCGTCCCCGGCGGCCCTCGCCACCGCACTGGCCCCGGAGGGCGCGGCCCGGCTGGTGGCGGCGGGCTGGCTGCCGGGTCCCCTGGTGGAACAGGTCAGCCGCAGCGCCGTACGCCTGCTGAACCTGGAGGTCGCGGACGGGACGGCGGAGGCGGCGCCGTCGGGGGTGGTGGACTTCAGCAGCCCTTCGGTGGACAGCCCTTCGGCGGCCGGTCCTGCGGACAGCCCTGCGGCGGCCGGTCCTTCGGGGGCGAGTGCGGCGGGGGAGGGAGGGGCGCCCGGGGTCTTCGGCCCGCCCGACCCCTCGTACGCGTCGTACTCCCCCTCTTCCTCCCCCTCCCCGTACTCGCCCTACGCTCCGGGCGCCCACAACGGGCCGCACACGCCGTACCCGGGCGCCCCCACGTACGTACCGGAACCGCGGGATGCCGACGGTCCGCCCGCCCCTGCCGCCCACGCCCCTGCCGCGGGGAAGGTGTCCGTCAGTGTGGCGGCGACCTCCGTGCCGGGTGCGGGCGGCCGGGGACGCAGGCTGAGCTGCACCGTCGCGCTCGCGGTGGCCGGGGCGCTGGCGGCGGTGACGTTCGGCTCGGTGTTCGTGTTCGACCTGCTGCCGGGCACCGGCTCGGACGACAGCAGCGACGCGGGACCCGCCGGGACACCGCCCGCGGCCAGCGCCGGCCCCTCGGCCGGGAGCAGCGCCACCCCGAGCACCGGCCCCACGGGCGGTGAGGACAGCGCGATCCCCGCGTCGTACCTCGGCACCTGGGAGGGCGACGGCTTCGCCCTCGACGGCAAACTCCCCATGGGCACCTTCCGGGTGACGGTCGGCCAGGCCGAGAAGGGCGAACGGCTCGGCACGTTCCGCCAGACCGACCTCATCGGCGGCACCTGCGACACCGACCTGTACCTCGAGAAGGTGACGGCCGGACAACTGATCGCCACGAGCGTGGCCAAGCCGTCCACCACGTCCGAGTGCACGACGGGCCGCCACGAGGTCCGCCTGATCCCGGTCGCCGACGACCTGCGCTACGAGACGGACAACGCGGACGCGGGGGATCCGGTGGCTCGGATGTCGAAGGTGGGGTAGGGGGCGGCCGGTGACGGCAGTGGGCCGGGGGGATGTCCTGTGC
>NZ_JBHXTO010000067.1:0-47874 GCF_042677425.1 Streptomyces sp. NPDC127119
GAGATGATGGTCTCCATGACCGACCAGGTCTTGATGGTCTGGCCGACGCTGAGGCCGAAGTACTCCTTGACCAGCCAGAACCCGGCGTCGTTCACATGGCTGAAGAACAGCGAACCGGCGCCGATCGCCAGGACGAGCAGCGCGGTGTGCGTGGTCGACATGTCGGCCGCCAGCGGAGCCACCAGACCGGCCGCCGAGATGGTGGCGACGGTCGCGGAACCGGTCGCGAGCCGGATCGCCACCGCGATCAGCCAGGCCAGCAGCAGTGCGGGGATCGACCAGTCCTTCGAGATGTCCAGGATCATCTGGCCCACCCCGCAGTCGATCAGCGTCTGCTTGAAGCCGCCGCCCGCGCCGACGATCAGCAGGATGCCCGCGATCGGGGCGAGCGACTTCTCGACGGTCGAGGACATCCGGCCCTTGGTGAACCCGGCCGCCCGGCCGAGCGTGAACATGGCGACGAGCACGGCCGCGAGCAGCGCGATCAGCGGGGAGCCGATCACGTCGAAGACGCGCTGCACCATGTGCGTCGGGTCGTCGATGACGATGTCCACCAGCGCCTTGGCCAGCATCAGCACGACCGGCAGCATGACGGTGGCGATGGTGGCGCCGAAACCGGGGCGCTTCTCCAGGTCCTCGGAGGCACGCTGGGGGATCATCTTCTCCGGCGCCGGGACGTCCACCCAGCGGGCCGCGTACTTCGAGAAGAGCGGTCCCGCGATGATCACGGTCGGGATGGCGACGAGGATGCCGAGGGCGAGGGTGACACCGAGGTTCGCCTTGACCGCGTCGATCGCGACCAGCGGGCCGGGGTGCGGCGGGATCAGCCCGTGCATCACGGACAGGCCCGCGAGCGCCGGGATGCCGATGCGCATCAGCGAGTAGTTGCCGCGCTTGGCCACCATCAGGACGACCGGGATCAGCAGCACGATGCCGACCTCGAAGAAGAGCGGCAGCCCGATCACCGAGGCGATCAGCACCATCGCCCAGGGCATCGAACGGCCGCCCGCCTTCGCGAGGATCGTGTCGACGATCTGGTCGGCGCCGCCGGAGTCCGCGAGCAGCTTGCCGAGGATCGCGCCGAGCGCGATCAGCACACCCACGCCGGCGACGGTCGAACCGAGACCGGCCGAGAAGCTGGTGATCGCCTTGTCGAGCGGCGCACCGGCGAAGGCGCCGAGCGCCAGCGACCCGATGGTCAGGGCGAGGAAGGCGTGGAGCTTGAACTTGGTGATGAGCAGGACGATGACGGCGATGCCCGCCAGTACGGCGATGCCCAGCTGAGCATGGCCCGCCGAGGTGATCGGCTCGACGGGATCCGCTGCCAGCATCTCGACGCTGAGTCTGGTCACGGTGCAGTTCCTTGCATGGGAGGGGAGAGGGGAGGGCGCCCCGCGGGGAGGGCAGGGGCGGCGGGGAGTTAGCGGGCGAGGCCGTCCAGCGCGGTGACCGCTCGGTCGGTGATCTCGTCGGGGCTGCCGGCGACGTCCACCGCGACACCCGTCTCGTCCGCCTGGAGCGGCTGGAGGGTGGCGAACTGCGAGTCGAGGAGCGCCGTGGGCATGAAGTGGCCCCGGCGGTGTGCCATCCGGTCCTCGATGAGCTTGCGGTCGCCGGTGAGGTGGACGAAGACGACGTCGGGGGCGGCCGCCCTGAGCCGGTCCCGGTAACTGCGCTTCAGCGCGGAGCTGCTGACCACGCCGCCGAGTCCGGCCCGCCCGTGCGCCCAGGCGCCGATGGCGTCCAGCCAGGGCCACCGGTCGTCGTCCGTGAGCGGCGTACCGGCCGTCATCTTGGCGATGTTCGCCTCGGGGTGGAAGTCGTCGCCCTCGGCGTAGGGAACGCCGAGCCGGTCCGCAAGCAGGGGCCCGATGGTGGTCTTGCCCGTGCCTGCCACGCCCATCACCACGACGACGTGGGGGGTAGTCATAACTGCCTCGCTGTCTTCTGTCTTCTTCGACATCGGATTGCGGATGAATGTCGGGTGCCGCATCCGTCACGACACTGAAACCCATAGGTCAGATGAATTCAAGAGTCTGTGACGTATAAGTCTGACTTTTTGTCCGTGCTCTGTTCCTCGTACCCTGAACCCATGAGCACACCGGGCCGGGGGCTGCACGGCCATGTACTGGAGAGCCTCGGTCCGTCGATCACCGCGGGCGAGTACCCCGCGGGCAGTGTTCTGCGCACGGACGAGCTGGCGCAGCGTTTCGAGGTGTCACGCTCGGTGATGCGTGAGGCGGTCCGCGTCCTGGAGTCGATGCACCTCGTGGAGTCCCGCCGCCGGGTCGGCGTGACCGTCCGTCCCGCGAACGAGTGGAACGTCTACGACCCGCAGGTCATCCGGTGGCGGCTGGCGGGCGCCGACCGGCCGCGCCAGCTGCGCTCGCTGACCGTGCTGCGCTGTGCCGTCGAGCCCGTCGCGGCGGGGCTGGCCGCGAAGTACGCCACGGCCGAGCAGTGCGCCGAGCTGACCGAGTGCGCGCTCGGCATGGTCGCGCACTCACGCGGCCACAAGCTGGAGGGGTACCTCGTCCACGACATCGCCTTCCACCGGATCGTGCTGAACGCCTCCGGCAACGAGATGTTCGCGCGGCTCGGGGACGTGGTGGCCGAGGTGCTGGCCGGGCGTACGCACCATCAGGTGATGTTCGAGGATCCCGATCCCGCGGCGGTGACGCTGCATGTGCAGGTCGCCGAGGCGGTGCGGGCGGGTGACGCGGTGCGGGCGGAGGCGTTGACGCGGGAGGTTGTCCTCGGGGCGCTTCAGGAATTGGACATCCTCAGCCCTGAGGGGTGACAGGTCCCGAGCTGCTTTCGGGTGCGGGTGCGTCGTGGCTGGTCGCGCAGTTCCCCGCGCCCCTCAAGGGCTGCGCCCTAAGACACGTCTCCGTCCACGTACACCCATGCGCCGTCCTGGCGTTCGAAGCGGCTCTGTTCGTGCAGGGAGCCGCCTGCGTAGGACGCGCGGAACGTCACCGTGCCCGTCGTGTGGAACGGCGTGCCCTCCGTCGTGGCGAGGATCTCCAGGCCCGTCCAGCGTGTCGCCCGGTCCAGACCCAGGTGCGTCGGGCGGGTGCGTGGATGCCAGGTGCGCAGCAGGTATGCCTCGTCGCACTTGACGAACGCGCAGTAGCGCGAGCGCATCAGTGCCTCGGCGGTCGGCGCCGCGCCCTCACCCCGGTGAAACCGGCCACAGCACTCCTCGTACGTCTTCGCAAGACCGCAAGGGCAGGAGGGGTTGTGCGCGGGAGCGGAACGGCGCTGGTTGCGTGACTGCGGGGTGCGTCGGGACATGCGCTCCATTCTGCTGCACCACGCCCTGTGGCGGATCGGTGAATCAGGCGCCGCGACACGAGTACATCGTGTGCGAGCTGTGCGCGGTGCCCTCCATCGAATCTCCTTCAGGGGTGGCGTGAACACGCCTTGCATACGCAACTACCCAGCCAACAGGGTGGATTGAGCACTTGAGCATCAGGAGTCACAAGCGAGCTGCTTGACCCCGGACGGCCGTCCGGCCGGGGCACTGACGGGGGAAGCTGATGCGGTGTCGTGGACCGGCGTGCCTTCCGCACGTCCGGAGACCTCTGCGTGCGCCGGATGTGTTACCACCCCCTCTGCCGCCTCTTGGTGCATGTCATCCGGTGCCCGAGATCCGATGAGGAGGGGGAATGCCGATGAACGCGGTGAACACTGCCAGGCCCACGTATCCCGGCGTCTACGTCGAAGAACTTCCCAGCAGCGCACGGACCGTCTCGACCGTCACCACCTCGGTGACCGCCTTCGTGGGGCACACCCGGCGCGGCCCGCTGAACGAGCCGGTGCGTGTCACGAGTTTCACCGAGTTCGAGCGCCGCTTCGGGGGCCTGAGTTCGCGCGGCGCCGTCGGCTACGCGGTGCACCAGTTCTTCGGCAACGGCGGCACGGTCGCCGTGATCGTCCGCGTCGCCAAAGCGAACACCGGAAAGGCCGCCCGGGTCACCCTGGAGTCCACCGAGGGCCACAGCGGGAGCGCGGTCCTCGACGTGCACGCCAAGGAATTCGGCGTATGGGGCAACGGCCTGCGCGTCGCCGTCGACCACGACACCCCCCGCCCCGACGAGACCTTCAACCTGCGGGTGTACGACGCCAGGGGCCGGGCCCGTGAGAGTTTCACCGGGCTGTCCATGGACACCGCGCACGGCCGGTACGCGCCGACCGTGATCAACGCCGGGTCGCGGCTCGTCCGCGTCGAGGCCGTGGGCGAGGGCCGGCCCGACCCGTCCGGCACCGTCTCCAAGCCGTTCGGGCACGACCTGCCCGACCTCGCCGTCGACCTGACCGTCAAGATCGGTGACGTCGAGCGCGAGTTCACGCTGTACGACCCCGACTGCGACGGCGAATCCCCCTCCAACGTGGCCGAGTTGGCCCTGCTGCTCGAACGCAGGCTGCGGGCGCTGCCCGACGCGCCGGGACGGCACGCCTTCGCGGGCGCCGAGGTCACCGCCTTCGGCCGTCGCCTCCAGGTCGTGGCGGGCTCCACCGACCCCGACGACGTCGTCCGGTTCGTCGGCGAGTGCGCCAACGACCTGGGCCTTGAGGCCTCCGTCAACCCGCCCGTCTTCCCTCTGGAGGGCGGCGAGGACGGCGAGGCCCCGGGACCGCGCGACCTCATCGGCAGCGAGGCCGGCAAGACCGGCCTCCAGGCGCTGCGCGGCGTCGCGGACGTCAACCTGCTCGTCCTGCCGGAACTCGCGGCGTACGAGTCGACCGACGACGCGATCACGGTCGTCTCCGCGGCCCAGAGGCTCTGCGAGGAGCGGCGGATCTTCCTGCTCGTCGATTCGCCCGGCACCTGGGTCAGCGTGGACACCGCCCGCGCCGGACTCGCCGCCTTCGACGCCGTCCGCGGCAACCACGCGGGCCTGTACTTCCCGCATCTGCAGCTCACCGACCCGCTCACCGGACGGCTGCGGTCCTTCCCGCCGTCGGGCGCGGTCGCGGGGGTCATCGCGCGCACCGACTCCGAGCGCGGGGTGTGGAAGGCGCCGGCCGGCACCGAGGCACGGCTCGCGGGAGTCCACTCGCTGACCGTCGACCTCACCGACCGGGAGAGCGGCCTGCTCAACCCGCTCGGCGTCAACTGCCTGCGCACGCTGCCGCTGGTGGGCCCGCTCGTCTGGGGCGCGCGCACCCTGGAGGGCTCCGACGCCCTCGACAGCGAGTGGAAGTACGTGCCCGTACGACGGCTCGCCCTGCATGTCGAGGAGAGTCTGCGACGCGGCCTGCAATGGGTGGTGTTCGAGCCCAACGACGAGAACCTGTGGCAGCAGATCCGCCTCGGCGCCTCCTCGTACCTGCACACGCTGTTCCGCCAGGGCGCCTTCAAGGGCGGCACTCCGCGGGAGGCGTACTTCGTCAAGTGCGACCGCGACACCACGACGGACGAGGACATCGCGAACGGCGTCGTCAACGTCCTGGTCGGCATCGCACCGGTCAGGCCGGCCGAGTTCGTCGTCGTCAGGATCCAGCAGACGTCCGGGCAGTTCGAGCTCTAGACGCCATGAGTCCCCTGAGGGAGAACGTGAAGGAAACCGATGGCTGAGTTCACTGTCAACGCCCAGCGCTTCGACCCCTACAAGAACTTCAAGTTCCTCGTGCTGTGGGACGGTCGCACGGTCGCGGGCATCAGCAAGATCAGTCCACTGAAGCGGACCACCGAGGTCGTCAAGCACCGGCACGGCGGCGACCCCAGCTCCCCGCGCAAGTCGCCCGGGCGCTCCGAGTTCGAGGGCATCACGCTGGAGCGCGGGGTCACCCACGATCCCGAGTTCGACCGCTGGGCCAACAAGGTCTGGCAGGTCGGCGCGGGCCTCGGCTCCGAGGTGTCCCTCGCCGACTTCCGCAAGGACATCGTGATCCAGGTCCTCAACGAGGCAGGTCAGGTGGCCGTCTCGCACAAGCTCTACCGGACCTGGCCGAGCGAGTACCAGGTGCTCGGCGAGCTGGACGCCAACGCCAACGCGGTGGCCATCCAGTCGCTGAAGCTCGAATGCGAGGGCTGGGAGCGGGACTACGAGGTGCCCGAGCCGGAGGAGCCCTCGTTCCTGAACCCCGCCTGACCGGCGCGGGGTCGCACGACGGCCACGACGGCTGGAGCAGTCGGGACGGCTGGGACGGCAAGGGCTGCGGGGGCAGCGGGGCAGCGGGGGCAGGTACGGGCCGGTACGGCCAGTACGGAATGGGGGGCGGGACATGACGATCACTCGGGCGGCCGAACTACTCACCACCTGGGAGACCGGCCTCGTCCAGGCCTCCTCCGGACGCGCCCTGCTGCTCCACCGCGCGGCCCGCCCGGACACCGGGCCCGAGACGCTGTCCGCGCTGCCGGTGGGCGAGCGGGAGGCGGACCTCTTCGCGCTGCGCCGGACCCTGTTCGGCGAACGGATGCAGGTCCGCCTCGGCTGTTCCGCCTGCGGCGAGGACATGGAATTCGACCTGGACGCCGGGGAGTTGGCCCGGTCGACAGGCAGTCCCGCCCGGTCCTCGGTGCGGGTCGCCGAGGACGGCTGGGAGATCGAACTCCGGGTGCCGAGTGCCGCCGACCTGACGGCGGCGGCCCGGCACCCGGAACCCCGCCTGGCCCTGCTGGAACGGTGCGTCGTCTCGGCCGTACGCGATGGAGCGGACGTCCCCGCCGACGCGCTGCCCGAAGAGGTGCGGCACCGGCTCGCCGAGGCGGCGCAGGAGGCCGACCCGGGCGCCGACCTCACGCTCAACGTCAACTGCCCCGAGTGCGGAGCGGCCACCCGCGCCGAACTCGACATCGCCTCCTATCTGTGGACCGAACTGGACGCCTGGGCGCGCGACGTCCTCCTCGACGTCCATCTGCTCGCCACCGCCTACGGCTGGAGCGAGCCGGAGATCCTGGCGCTGAGCCCGCTGCGGCGCCGCTACTACCTGGAGCTGTGTGCCGATGTCTGACCCCTTGGCCGATTCCTCGGGAGGGCGCCCCGAGCGGGAGCGGGCGTCACGGGCGCCCGACTTCTTCGACCGGCTGCTCGCCCGGCACACCCCGGCCGCCGCGCCGCCCGCGGACGTGGTGCGGCTGCGACCGCGCCTGGCCGGCCCCTTCGAACGGGCCGAGGCGGTACGGGCCACCGCGCCCGAGCCGGACGAGGTGGGCGCACTCCGGCCGGCCGCACCCCGACAAGGTCTGTCCGAGACGGACGTGGCGGGCCCGACCGTGCGCGAGGTCCAGCTCCGTACGGAGCGCGAGCGGACCGTCGTGCAGGCCGGGCGGCCGGTGTCCGAGGAGCCTGCGCCCCGGCCCGTGCCGCGTGACCTGCCCGAGGCGCCGTTGCTGCGGCCCGCGGCCGAGCTCGTACCGGCGTTGCGGCCCGTGCCCGACCCGGTGCGGCGTTCCGCCGGACGGGGCGAGCCGGAGCGGGCCTCCTCCCCGAGGGTGCTGTCCGGTCCCTTCCCTTCAGGCACGGGCATGGCTTCCCCTGCCGCCGTGTCCGCCGCGCTGCGACCCGGCACCGCGGACACGGCGACGGCCCGCGACGCCGTACGGCAGGCCGCGGGCCGACGGTCCGGGCGCGGCGGCGAACAGGTGGTCCAGGTGCAGATCGGGCGCCTCGAAGTGACGGCGGCGGGGGCCGCCCCGGCCGACGGCAGCCGTCGGCCCACCGCCCCCGGGCGGCCGGCGGCGACCGTGAGCCTGGCCGACTACTTGGCGAGGGGGCGCGAGTGAGACACACGGAAGCCGGCTGCCGACCGATCAGCGCACCACGGACCGAGGAACTGGCCTCATGAGCAACGCACTTGCCCTCGCCCACGTCACCCAGGCCCTCGCCCTGCTGATCGAGGCCAACCTCCAGCCCGAGATCGACATGGCCGTCAAGGTCGAGCCGCGCAAGCCGTCGGCCGACCCGCCCGCCGAGCCCACGATCACCGTCTTCCTCTACCAGGTCACCCCCAACACCTCGCAGCGCGCCACCGACCTGCCGACACGCGCCTTGGTCGGCACGCTGCTGAAGCGGGCCGCGACGGCGCTGGACCTGCACTTCCTCATCAGCGCGTACGGCGACGAGACGGAACTGGTCGGCCAGCGGCTGATCGGCTCCGTCGTACGCACGCTGCACGAGATCCCCGTCCTGCCCCTCGACATCATCGAACTCGCCGGGGAGAAGCCCTACTTGGCGGACAGCGACCTCGCCGGAGCGGCGCAGCGGGTGCGGTTCACGCCCACGGTGATGGACATCGACGAGACCTCGAAGCTCTGGGGGATGCTCCACCAGACCCCGTACACCCTCTCGGTGGTCTACCAGGCGGCGCTCGTCCTCATCGAGGGCCGCGAGACACCGGTGCCGGCGAAGCCGGTGGAGCGGTCGACGGTACGGGTGACGCCGAACGGCGGCGCGCCCGTCGGAACCGCCGCCGCGCAGGAACCGGCCGCCAGGACGTCGGCCAAGGCGTCGACCGGGACACCGGCCAAGGCGTCGACCGGGGCATCAGGCGGGGCATCAGGTGGGACAGCCACCGGAACGACCTCCGCGAAGGCGGTGAAGGCGCCGACGAAAGCGCCGGTGAAGGCTGCGGCCAAGGCACCGGCCCGTACCCGTAAGGGGGCGCAGCCCGGCAAGGCGGCCCAGGCGGGCAAGGTCCCGCGCGGCGCGGCCAAGGGCACGACGCCCGCGACCCCCACGGACTCCGCGACCGCCCCCGACGGCGGTCCCGACCGCACGGAGCGGTGAGGCGGCATGCGGACGACGGGGGCAGGCGCCAAGGGCATGGACGGGCACGAGCCGGGCGGGGCGAGCATGGGGGGCGACAGCGCGACGCTGACCTCGGAGATGCGGCGCGTCCTCGCCCGCGTCGACGCGCACGCGTCCCGGGTGTCCCGCGTGTCCCAGGCGAACGAGTCGGCCACCACCGGGGTCGGCACGGAGGCCGGTACAGAGGCCGGTACAGAGGCCGGTACAGAGGTCGGCACGGACGCCGGTGCGGACGGCGCCGACGGTTCCGTACGGAATCCGGCCGGTGCGGCGGGTCCGGGGACGGGCCCCCTCGACGCGCTGGTCGACTGCTTCGGGCTCACCCCGTTCGAGCGGGACCTCGTACTCCTCACCGCAGCCTGCGAGTTGGACGCCACGACTGCCGCCCGCTGTGCCGCGGCGAGCGGGGACCCGGAGCGCGCGTACCCCACGTTCTCGCTCGCCCTGGCCGCGCTCGCCGAACCGCACTGGAGCGCGCTGACCCCGGTCGCGCCCCTGCGGCGCTGGCGGATCGTCGAGCCGGCCGACGAGTCACGGCAGTCCCTGGCCCTGACCCTGTCCCGGCTGCGGCTCGACGAACGCGTCCTGCATTTCCTGCTCGGCTCGCCCTATCTGGACGCGCGCCTGCACGGCCAGTTGCGCCGCGCACCGGTCCCCGAGGAGCTGCCACCGTCGTACGACCTGGCCGCGACCCGGATCGCCGACGGCTGGACCGCGCGTACCCGCCCCGACGCGCCGTTGCTCGTCGAGGTGGTCGGCGGTGATCTGCGCAGCCGGGCCGACATCGCCGCCGCCGCGGCCGGCCGCTCCGGGCTCGCCCTGTACGCGATGAACGCCGAGGACATCCCGACCGCCCCCGCCGACCGCGACCTGCTGGCCCGGCTGTGGCAGCGCGAGGCGATCCTGCTGCCCGCCGCCCTGCTCGTGGAGGCGGGCGAACTCGACCGCGACCAGCACGCGGCGACCGACGCGTTCCTCGCCGGGGCGGCCGTTCCCGTCGTCGTGTCGAGCCCCGACCCGCGTCGGTCCGACCGGACGCGCGGTGAACGGGTGACGGTGCCGAGCCTGGACGACGAGGAACAACTGGCCCTGTGGACGGGCGCGTTCGAGGACGTCGTGGACATCGGGGAGGGTGAACTGCGGGCACTGGTAGCCCAGTTCCAGCTGCCACCCCATGTCGTACGGTCCGCCGCGGACGCCGTACGCCGTGAGCTGCCGGCCGCGGACGCGCCGGACCCCGCGCTCCTCGCCTGGCGGGCCGGGCTGAACGAGGCCCGGATCGGCATGGACGAGCTGGGCCGCCGCATCGAGCCGGACGCGGGCTGGGGCGACCTGGTGCTGCACGAACGGCAGACGAGCGTGCTGCGGGAGATCGTCGCGCATGTGCGGCAGCGGGCGACGGTCCACCAGGAGTGGGGCTTCGCCGCCACCCTGCGCCGGGGCCTCGGCGTCACCGCGCTCTTCGCGGGCGGCTCGGGCACCGGCAAGACCCTCGCGGCCGAGGTCATGGCCAAGGAACTGGGCCTGGACCTCTTCGTCATCGACCTGTCCCAGGTGGTCAGCAAGTACATCGGCGAGACCGAGAAGAACCTGCGCCGCGTCTTCGACGCCGCCGAACGCGGCGGCGCGCTCCTCCTGTTCGACGAGGCCGACGCCCTCTTCGGCAAGCGCAGCGAGGTCAAGGACAGCCACGACCGGTACGCCAACCTCGAAGTCAGCTATCTGCTCATGCGCATGGAGGCGTACCGGGGCCTCGCGATCCTCACCACCAACATGAAGAAGGCCCTGGACACGGCGTTCCTGCGACGGATCCGGTTCGTCGTCGACTTCCCGTTCCCGGCCGAGCACGAGCGCGCCGAGATCTGGCGCCGCGTACTGCCGCCGCAGACCCCGGTGAAGGGCATCGAACCGGAGCTGCTGGCCCAACTGACCGTCGCGGGCGGCTCGATCCGCAACATCGCCCTCTCCGGAGCCTTCCTCGCCGCCGAGGAGGGCGACCGCCTGCAGATGCGGCACATGCTCGCGGCGGCCCGCACCGAGTACCTCAAGCTGGAGCGCTCCCTCACCCCCGGGGAGGTCCGCGGATGGGTGTGAACGGCGTGAACGATGTGAGCGGGAGCGGGAGCGGGAACGGGGGCGCGGGCAGGCGGCCGGACGCGATCCGGGTGGACATCGGCGAACTCGTCCTCGACGGCTTCCGCGTGGACCCCGACCGGGTGTCCACCGCGTTCACACACGAACTGACCCGGCTGGTACGGGAACACGGTGTGCCGCTGGCCACCGGGCGGGGCGCGGTGACGCTGGACGCGCTGTCCGGCCTGCCGCCGCTGCCCGCCGGGCTGTCGGCACGCCGGCTCGGCCAGGAGCTGGCCCGGGCCGTGCACGCGGGCCTCTCCGGCGAGGGCGAGGTGCAGCCTTCATGAGTGGCAACTCGCTTACACAGGACGCCAGTTCGGAACAGGTCGCCGAACAGCGCCGCCGCAGACGCAAGGAGCGCGCCGCCAAGTCCCGGGCACCCGAGCCCAAGGACATCGTCAGCGGCGCGGGACAGCCGCTCGACGTCGGCGTACGAAGGGAGCTGGAGGAACAGCTCGGGCACGACCTCGGCCGCGTACGGCTGCACACCGGGCGGGACGCCGGACAGCTGACCGAACTGCTCGGCGCGGACGCCGTCGCCGTCGGCCAGGACGTCTTCTTCCGCGAGGGCGCCTACCGCCCCGGCACGGCCGACGGCCAACGCCTGCTCGCCCACGAGCTGTTGCACACCGTGCAGAACCCCGACGGCCTCGGCGCCCTGCGGGCCGGCCGCGACCTCGGCGCGGTGAGCCTCCCGCACCAGCCGATCGAACAGGAGGCGGAATCGGCCGCGCAGACCCTCGTACGCCCGACCACGGAGCAGTCCGCGCAGTCCGCGCAGGAGCTGGCGTCGGAGGTGGCACCGGGCCAGGCCACGCCGGGCTGGCTGCGCTATGCCACGGTGGACGCCGACCGCAACCGGCTGGAGCAGATCGACCCGGCGACCCTCGTGGACCGCTTGACGAACTCGGTCGTGCGGTCCCTGCGCGGTGACCCGGAGGACCGCTCCAAGCGCACCCGCCACCAACTCGCGCGACTGCCCGAGGAGTTGCTGGACGGCGTTCTCGACCGGCTGGACGACCGGCTGCTCGGCTCGGAGCACGACCGGGTGCTCGACATGGTCGAGGAGATCGAGGCCGACGGAGACCTGCCGGAGGAGCCCGACTCGTACGAGACCCCGGCGGTCGAGGCCGACGCGGCCCGGGAACTGCGGGTCCGGCGGGAGAGCGAGCGGCGTGCGGCCGAGGAGGAGCGGACCGAGGAGCAGGGGACCGGGGAGGCGCCGGGGCCGGAGAAGGAGCCGTCGGGCGCGGAGGGGGCGACGGGTTCCACACCGGAGAACGGGAGCGCCAGGCCGGGCGGCGGCCGGGACGCGGAGGAGCAGCAGACTTCGTCCGATGCAGCGCAGTCCCCGGGCGCGCGGCAGTCAGGTGAGAGGACGACCGCGGGCTCCGACGCGCAGGGTGGAGCGGCGACGGGCGGACCAGAGAAGGGCGGACCGGAGAAGAAGCAGGCGAAGGAGGACCGGGCCGCAGCCGGGGACCAAAGTGGCGGCAAGAGCGGTGGGGCGCAGAAGGAGGGCGGGGGGGACAAGGGGGCCGCTGCGGAGCGGAACGCACCCGCGGCGAGCAAGGAGGAGTCCGCCGCCAAGCACCGTCCGGGCGCCGTCGACGCGCTCGTGGCGGGGCAGCATCCCAAGCCGGCGGACAAGGCCGGGCAGCCGAAGCCGACGGGTTCGCCCACGGTGGCCGGCAAGGATACCCAGCTGCCCGCCCGGCTCAGCCGGCTCGACGGCGTACGCAACCAGGATCTCGAAGGCCCCGAAGAGACGGCCGACGAGGACCCCTTCGGCTCCGGCAGCGAGTCCGAGGTCGAGGTCGGCGGCGGGGAGAAGAGCGCCTGGGACACCAAGCTCCAGCCCGAGGACTTCATCCCGGAGCACGACCCCGATATCTCCGGCATACCGACCGCGGACGCGTCGGACCCGTCCTCGGCCGCCGCCACGGCTGCCCCGTCGTTCTCCGCGCCCCCGGTGACCAGGGCCGACAAGGTGCAGGCGGAACGGGAAGCCGAGGACGCGGAGGACGCGGCGGCGGAGTCCGAAGCAGGGTCCGAGTCCGAGTCCGATTCCGGGGACGTCATCGCGTCCGCCGGCATGAACCCGGCGGACGCGGAGGCCGGCCCGGAATCCGGTCCGGGCGACAGCCGGTTCGGTGGTCTCGCGGTGGAGCAGGCCGCCGCGCCGCTGTCCGTGTCGGGCGTACCGGCGAGGGACCCGAAGAGCGGTGCCGACCCCAAGGCCGGACCGGTGGACGCGCAGACGGCGGTGCAGCAGGCTCCGGGCAGGTCCGAAGGCGGCGCCGAGAGCGGCGGAGAAGTACGGGAGACGGCGGCCAAGGAGGAGAAGGGCACTCCTGCCGGAGGCGAGAAAGCGGGCGGAGCGCAGGAGAAGGCTTCCCCGCAGGCGAGTTCGGCTTCGGCTTCGGCTTCGGGTGCGGGTGCGGGCGGGAGCTCGGGCTCGGCTGCTGTTACGAGTCCGCAGGCGTCGTCGGCAACGGCGTCTGCGGGGTCTGCGGGCTCCTCGGGATCCTCGGCGGGGACGAGTACGTCGGCGACCGAGTCCGGGACCGCGTCACCCGCACGAGACAGCCATGTCTCCGGCAACACGTCCGGGAGCGGGGCCGGAACAGCGACCGGGACGACGGAATCCCCGGCAGCGCAGACCCCCACCTCTCAGCCCGAGCCCGAGCCCGAATCCGCGCCCGAGCCCGTCCAGACCGCTCCCGCTACCGCAGCCGCTCCTGCCTCCCGGGCCCCGGCGGGCAGGTCGGCGCCGGCCGCCAAGGGGGCGCGCGGAGGCGGCGGAGGCAGGAGCGGAGGCGGCGGCAGTGCCGCTGTGCCGGCCGCCCGGGGCGGCAAAGGCGGCAAGAAGGACTCCGCCCCGGCCCCGAACCTCTCGCAGGTGTCCCCGGAAGCGGGCCTGTCCACGGCCTCGAATCTCAAGCCCCACAGGGCACTTGAGGCCATGGGCGGGGTGAGCGGCTCGGTCGACCGTACCGTCGGCGACGAGCACAAGGCACTCGCCGCCGCCCCGCCCTCGATGCAGCGACCCGCCGGCGCGCCCCAGACCCTCCAGGGCAAACCGAAGGCCGACGCACCCGCGCAGTACTCCCAGGACCCGGCGCGCAAGTCCGAGGCGCCCGAGGAGGAGAAGGCCGAGGTCAAGGGCGCCAAGGAGCCCGAGGGCCAGATCGAGGCCGAGAAGGCGGAGGAGCCGGACGGCTGGGACACCTTCAAGATGGCCCTGGGCTTCGGGATCGGCTGGCTCGCGGACAAACTCGGCTTCGAGGTGGACGCGCAGGAACTGGCCGCCAAGTTCGCCGGGCTGCCGACGAAGGACGAGGCGCTCAAGCAGGCCCAGGCGGGCAACGCGCCGGGCGTGGAACTGCAGGGCGAGGCGGAGGGCGCGGCCGGCGAACAGGGCGCCGCGGTCGACACCAAGGGCCAGGACACCGTCACGACGGGCCGCGACGACGCGGCCCGCCCCATGGGCGAGAACCAGGTCTACCCCGACGCCCCCAAGGAGCAGCTGACGGCGAAGGTGCTCGGCGCCGAGGGCGGCAAGGGCGGCGGGCCGGAGGGCGGGGCGTCGTCCACCGGGGCCGTACCCCCCGAGGCGGCCTCCGAGGTGGCGGAGCACGACCGGGGGCCGCAGTTCAGGGCGGCGTTCAGTGACGGCCAGAAGGGGATCTCCGAGGGGCGGCAGACCAAGGACCGGGACTTCCGCGACTCGCAGGCGAAGCACAAGCAGAAGGTCGACGCCGAGATCGCGGCGAACACCGAGAGCCAGGCGGGCGAGCGCGAGAAGGCACTCGGGGATGTGACCGCTCAGCGTGCCGACTGGCGCAAGGAGCAGGACGAGGAGCTGAAGAACCTCGGTACGAAGAAGACCGAGCGGCACGACAAGGTTCGCAAGGACGTCCAGGACAAGGAGAAGAAGACAGACGACGACGTCGCCAAGGAGAAGACGGACGGCGACAAGAAGATCCAGGACGCGAACACCAAGGCGGAGCAGGACGCCGAGAAGAAGCGCGACGACAGCGTCAACGAGTCGGGCAACTGGATCAGCAAGGCCTTCGACTGGCTCAAAGAGAAGGTCATCGAGATCAAGAACGCGATCGTCCGTGTCATCAGAGCGGCACGGGACGCGGTCATCGGTTTCATCAAGAACTTCAGGACCACGGTCGAACGCTGGATCAACGAGGCACGCAAGTTCATCGTCGACGCGATCAAGAACCTGATCGACGACCTGATCGAATTCGCGAAGGCCCTGGTCCGTGGAATCATCGAACTGGCCGCGCGGATACGGAAATTCATCAGCAATCTCATCTCGGCGGCGATCGCCCTGGTGAACCGGCTGGCGAAACTGCTGAAGCAGATCGTCACGGACCTCCTGAACGCCATCGGCAAACTCCTGGGCAGCATCCTGAGCATTCTGCGGAAGATGCTGCTCGATGTGGTCAAGGCCGTGGTCGCGGCGGTGAAGACGGTCCTGGACTACGCGTCGAAACTCCTCGGCGCGCTCGGCGAGTTCATGATGATCGCCGTCGACTTCCTCTCCGACCCGGGCGGCTGGCTGAGCGGGGCGAAGAACTCCGCCGTCGACGGGGCGAAGAACCACCTCTTCCGCGAGGTCCAGGCGGCGGTGAAGCAGTGGTTCCAGTCGAAGATCGAGGAGATCATCGGCATTCCTAAGGCGATCATCGACAAACTCCTCAAGGGCGGCTTCACCCTGGAGCGGATCGTCAAGGAGACGTGGGACGCGATCGTCCCGCAACTTCCCTTCATCATCGGCGAGATCGTCATCACGAAGGTCATCGCCAAACTCATCCCCGGGGCGGGCTGGGCGATGGCGGTCATCGACGCCGTCCGCACGGCGATCGGCGCCCTCAGCGAGATCCTGCGCGCGATCGGCGCGGTCATCACCTGGCTGCGCGCGGTCCGCCAGGGCGGCGCGGGCATCCTCTTCGCGAAGGCGGTGGCGGCGGGCATCGTCGCCCTCCTGGAACTCGCGTACGAGGCGCTGCTCAGCGGCATCGGCAAGTACGTGGCGAAGGTCGGCCGCCGCCTGAAGGGCGTGGCGGCCAAACTGGGCAAGGAAAAACCGACCAGCGGCGACGGCAGGGCCCCGGCGGGCGGGGGCACGGACGACCGGGGCAACACGACAAGGCCCCGGCCGGCCACGACAACCCCGAGGCCCGGCACGACTCCCACCCCGACCAGGCCGACGACCGCGGGCCCGGCAAAGCCCACGGCGCAGGGCCCAGCCAAGAACACCCCCAAGCCCGGCCCCACGGCCCCGACGAAGCCGACGGTCGACACCAGGAAGCCCACGGGCAAGGACAAGAACGGCCGCCCGAAGACGAAGGAGGACGAGAAGCCGGACACCCGCCCGACGCCGTCCCCGAAGCCCAAGCCCCAACCGGCGCCTCGCCCGAAGCTCGACCCGGAAACGCGCCCCGGGCCGAAGAGCGGCACGCCGGATCGGCCGAAGGACGACAAAGACTCCGCCGCGCCGCCGAAGAGCCAGGGCCCGGATTCCACTGGGCCGAGGAAAGGCAGCAAGGACTCCTCAGAACCCGACGGTCGGAAGCCGAACAAGCCCGAGGGCGACGAGCGAGGCACGCCCGGCAAACCCCGCCCCGGAAGCGGCAAGGAAGGTTCCGCCAAGACGAGGCCGAAGCGCAATGCGGACAAGGACGGATCGGACAGGCCCAGGACGGGGCCCGGCAGAAGAGGCCCGGGAAAGCCGGGGCGCAGGCCGGACCGGAGTGGCCCCGGCAGGCCCAAGGCCCAGTCGGGAAAGGACAGGCGGAGAAAGGAGGAGGACTCCCGGGACTCGAAGGACGAGAGACTCCGGAAGATCATCGCGCGCATACGGCCTCAATTGAACACATTGCTCGACAAGGGAACCCCCGAACTGGCCTTCCGTGGGGTCCTACGCGCCCTGCGGGCCTGGCACCGACTTACTGACCTCTCCGCCCAGGGCGCCGAGAACTTCCGTGTCATCGCGACACTCAATCCGCAAGGTCTGGCCACGCAAGGGGATTTCGAGACCTTCGCCCTGGGTGAGTTCGAGGACAAGGTGATCACCGAGATCCGTCAAGCGATCGAAGGTGAAGTGCACGGGCAGCGTGAACTCAGAGACATAGTCAAGCTGTGCAATAAAATCGGCGACGAGATCATAGCGAAGCACAAGAAGGCGGCAGCCGCCCAACAGAGCAACAGTCAGACGCAGCGAGTCGCTCAATCGAAGAAGAAGAATTCCACCCGGCAGGGCGGGGCGCGACTCGGTGAACTCCAGTGGGACCCGGACGAGCGTGAGCTCAACGACATAGTGGCTCGTGACTTCCCGGACTCCGTCTTCCTGAATTACTATCGCTCGCCGTCGGGGAATCTGCCCGGTGAGACTGTTCATGTCGGTCAGTTCCGATCGAGCAAGGATGTGCTCCAGGAATCCGAGCGGCTTGGAGATCAGGTGGCCTACCGGGATCCCCGGTACCCAATGCGGCAGTATGTTCTTAGTGAGACGGGCAACTATGTTCCCCGCGTGGTGCAGCGCGCCCTTGCCGGACGGGACAAGAGGCCGGACAAGCGTGGAATAACCGTTACCGCCCCAGAGATGATCGCGTCGCCGGAAAACATCATGGCGCATGTCCAAGGTGCCTCGGCGCCCAAGGGGCAGGAGAAGCAGACACCCTTCACTTCAGTGACGAAAATCGATGCCAAGAACCTCACCAACGCGAAGGGAGAGAAACTTGGCGGCCAATTCGGTTACGTCACGATCGATCTTCTCCATGTGTCGCCGACGCAGATCTTTGACCTCACCGGATCGGAAGAGCAGGAACTGTACGGATTGGCCAATCCCGTGCGATCGCAGCGGCAGGCACTCCAGGACGTCGTACGAACCCAGGAAGTGCTGATCCACGGCCTGATTCCAGCCGAAGCGATCAAGTTCATTACGGGCCAGGGAGAGTAAGTGTCATTCGACTCCTATCACTGGGAAGATTTCTCCGTCCTCGACCCGGGGATCGCGGAGCATCGCGAGAACCTGTTTTCAGGGAGTGGGCAGCCGAGTGACTTTCTCGCACTGTTGTGCAGCGGTGACCCTGTGGGGGTCGGCGTGGCGCTCGACCAGTACAGCGAGGCGGAGGCCCTCACCAGATTCGGGACGGCGAACCCGTACGGGGCTCACCACCTCGCTGTACGGGAGGCGGCACGCCGCGTGCTCGAGGATCCGCCGTACCCCTCCGAAGCCGACGGTGACGAGGGGCTCAACCACGCCAGTGCGCTGCTGGTTCTCGCTCACCTCGCGACAGCCGAGGACGGCGACCGCATCGCGGACATCCTGCGCACGCACCCCACGCCGGTGGTCATGAACGCCGCAGGTCGAGCGGCGCGCTGTGCGCTGATGGCTTCCGAGACCCTCAACGAGAATCTGATCGACGCACTGAGTGCAATTCTGCTCGACGAATCCATGAGTACACGAGAGCGCCTCGACGTGCTGAGCGCCTTCGCGCACCTACGGGACGAGACGGTCGGCGACATTCTCGCGCGAACCGTGAGGACACCCGACACCAAGTTGCAGGTTGAAGTCGTCGTGATTCTCGCGAGCCACTTCCTGGCAACTCACATGGAAATCGTCGACGAGATCACGGCTGCCTGGCCGAAGAGCCCCTCTCCCACCCAGACGCGCATTCTCCGCGCTGTGGATGCCGCCAAAAATGCCAGCGCCGGAGAGCGAACCCCCGACCGCCCTGATACGGAGTGAATATGACCCGCTACGCCGACATCCCCAAACCCATCCGTTCCGGAATAGTCGTCGTCGACCCCGACCGCGGAACCCCCCAGCGCATCATCGTGCTGCAGTTCAATCCCGACACCCTGGAGCGCAGTCTCAGTCCGCAGTCCGCCGGGGGGAGTGGGGATTCCGGTGGTGGGGGGAGTGGGTCCGGGGATCGGAATGAGGCTTTGCGGCTCAAGGGGCCCGCCCAGGAGACCTGGAAGTTCACCGCCGAGATCGACGCGACCGATCAGTTCGAGGTCGCCGCCCCCGACGGCATCCACCCCCAGCTCGCCACGCTCGAAATGCTCGTGCAGCCCACGACCCAGCAGATCCGCGACGCCACCCGCCTCTCGCAGAAGGGGGCCATCGAAATCAGCCCGATCGAAATGCCGTTGACCCTTTTCACCTGGGGCAGCAAGCGCGTCATGCCCGTGCGGATCACCGAACTGTCCATCAACGAGTCGGCGTTCGACGTGAACCTCAACCCGATCCGCGCCTCGCTCGGCATCGGGCTGAAGGTCCTCACCGTCAGCGACCTGCCCGCCGGACACCGCGGCGCCGACCTCTACATGGCCCACCTCGCCCAGAAGGAACGCCTCGCCTCGGCGGCCCGCCGCGGCAGCCTCGGCGGCCTGGGCCTCACAAGCGCCGGCACGGGCACGGGCACGGGCACGGGCACCGGCGTCACCCTGACCGGAAGGGGCTGAGGCAGCGGCCATGGCAGACATCGAGCCCTACGAGAACGCCCTGGACGCCATCCCCGGCGCCCACCCCTACCCCCGCTCCAGCCGCTACCACGACGCCGAGATCGGCATCCACCGCCAACCCGACGGCACCGAAGTCCGGTATACCAAGGGCCGGTTGCTGCCCCCGCTCGACCAGCCCGGTCAGCCCGGTCAGCCCGGTCAGCTCGATCAGTTCGACCGGGCCGGCGACGAGGGCCGGCGCCACACCGTCGGCAGCGGCGACCGCCCCGACCTCCTCGGGCAGCGCTACTACGGCGATCCCGCCCAGTGGTGGCAGATCGCCGACGCCAACCCGGTCCTCGACCCGCGGGAGCTGACCGACGAGGCAGGCAAGGTCATCGAGGTGCCGCTCCCCGGCAGCGGGGGAGAGCGGCGTGTTTGACGTCCCCGTGGGCCAGGGTCCCGTACACATCACCCTCCGCATGGGTCCGAAACTCACCCGCCCCGTCCCCGCCGAGGTCACCGAAGCGCTGCTGTCCGCGCAGATCACCGCTACCGCGGGCGAACGCAGCGGCTTCCAGCTCGCCTTCGACCTCACGAAGAACGGGATCATCAACCGTGCCCTGCTCCCGGAGGGCTTCTTCGACCCGAAGACCCGGATCATCGTGACGGTCACCGTCAAGGGCACCCCCGACGTGCTCCTCGACGGCCTGATCGTGCGCCAGGAGGTCGGCGCCAGCAACCAGCCCGGCCACTCCACGCTCACCGTCACCGGCGAGGACCTGTCGCTGCTGATGGACCTGGAGGAGCGGACCGACCGCTATCCCAATCTCCCGCCCTCCGACCGCGTCCTCGCGATCCTGCGCCGCTACTCCGACTACGGCATCCGGCCCGATGTCTACAAGGAGAAGGTGAGCCAGCCCCCGCACCAGGACCTCCGCGTGCACTACCAGACCGGTACCGACCTCCAGTACGTCACCGAGCTGGCCCGCGCCAACGGCTACACCTTCTACCTGGAACCCGGCCCCACCCCCGGGCAGTCGTCCGCCCGCTGGGGTCCCGAGATCCGCCTCGGCATCCGCCAGCACGCCCTCAACGTCAACATGGACAACAACTCCACCGTCGACCAGCTGACGTTCTCGTACGACGGAACCGCGCGGGAGGAGCCGCAGGCCCGCTGGCAGGACCCGGGGACCAGGGTGTCCACCCTGCTGCCGCAGCCGCCGATCAGCCCCCTGCGCCCACCGCTCGGCAAGCGCCCCACCCCCGCCCTCAAACGCAGAACGCTCACCGGCACGGCCAAGCAGCAGCGTGAACAGGCCGAGGCCGAACTGCTCGCCAGGGCCGCCGTGTCCGCCGACGTCATCTCGGGCTCGGGCTCGCTCGACGTCAACCGGCACGGCTACATCCTCCAGCCCCGCCAACTGGTCGGCGTCCGCGGCGCCGGACGGGCGTACGACGGCGACTACTACGTCAAGTCCGTCACGCACAACCTGCGCCCGGGCTCGTACCAGCAGAACTTCACCGTCTCGCGCGAGGGGCTTGAGGCGCGCAGCGCCTACGTCAGGCCCTGAACCAAGTCGAGGCGACCGACAACACCCGACAGAGCAGGAGCAGTTCAGCATGGCGGCAACCGGCAATCGCTACCTCGGCAAGTTCCGCGGCCGGGTGGTGGACAACGACGACCCGCTGCGGATCGGGCGAGTCAGGGCCGAGGTCCCGGACGTCCTGGGCGACGAGCCGTCGACCTGGGCGCTGCCCTGTCTGCCCTTCACCGGGCCGGAGTCGGGACAGTTCGTGGTGCCGCCGCCCGACGCGGGTGTCTGGGTGGAGTTCGAGCAGGGTGACCCCAGCTTCCCCATCTGGACTGGGTGTTGGTACGGGGCCGCCGAGGAGCTGCCGCCCGACGCGCGCCGCGAGCTCCAGGCCGGTTCGCCGAACAAGCCCGTGGTCGTGCAGACGCCCCTCGCGCACAAGCTCGTGATGAGCGACACCGCCGGTGCCGAGCAGGGGATTCTGCTCCAGGCCCAGGGCGGCGCGTACATCCGTATCACCAAGGACGCCGTGGTCATCGCGACCGGCGCGGGCGCCGAGGTCGTCCTGCGCGGCAGGGAAGTGACCATCAACGAGGGCCAGTTGACCGTGCTCTCGAAGCGATAGCGACAGCGACAGAGACAGAGACGGCGACCGCCATGGCCAGGGCGACTGCCGCAGCGGTGCAGAAACGACAGTGAACGGAAGACGGGGGAACCATCAAGTGTCCAGAGCGACAGGGGCGTCCGGAAGCCTGCTCGGCGCAGGCGCCGTGATCAGCTGCCCGCACGGCGGGCGGGCCACCACCGCCACCACATCCGGCTCCACCGTGCTGATGGACGGGCATCCCGTCGCCACGGCCGCCCACGCGTACGTCGTCACCGGCTGCCCGCACACCGTCGACGGGGTGCCCGAGCCGTGTGTCTCCGTCCGCTGGACGGCGGGGAGCACCGGGGTGACGGCCGGCGGTTCGCCCGTCCTGCTCGACATCTCCGCGGCCGAGTGCTTCACGGCCGCGTTCGTGCCGCAGGGGCCGCCCGTCGTCCAGGCCGACCGGCGAAAGGTGACCGTCCGATGAGCCCACGCACCCGCCCCCGTACCGACATCGCGTTCCCCTTCAGGACCGACCGCCGGGGCCGTACCGCGCACGCGCGCCACGACGAGCACGTCCGCGACCTGATCGAGCAGGTGCTGTTCACCAGCCCCGGCGAACGGGTGATGCGCCCCGACTTCGGCTGCGGACTGCTCGACCTGGTGTTCGCGCCCAACAGCCCCGAACTCACCAGCACCCTCGAACTGTCCGTGCAGGCCTCCCTGCAGCGCTGGCTCGGCGACCTCGTCGAGATCGAGGACCTGGACGTGGTGAGCGAGGACGACACGATTCGGGTCCACCTCTCCTACGCCGTGCGCTCCACCGGGACGCGCCGCGACGACGTCTTCGAAGGGAGGGCCGCGGCATGACGGCCTCCGGCACGACCCGCGGCACGACCGCCTCCCGGCGGGCGAAGGCAAGAGCCGCCCAGCTCAACGGAGTCGACGCGGTCGAGGTGAGCGACGACGGACTCACCCTCACCGTCACCTTCCTCGGCAAGGCCCCGCACGGCCTGTGCGCCGAGAACGTACGTATCGAGGGCGGCCGGCGCGTCGACGGGCTCACCGGCATCACCGTCGTCGACATCGGCGTCGAGCGCGAGGAGGACCCCGAACTCGACGACCGGCTGTACGTCACCCTCGACCGGACCGGCGACTCGTCCCGCTACCGGCTCTCCCTGGTGGAGACCGACCCGTACGGGCGTCCCGGGACCGAGCCGTACCGCGGCTTCGACCAGCGCTATCACGGCGCCTCCTTCACCTTCCGGCCCGACTGCCCGAGCCCCTTCGACTGCAAGCACGGGCACGAGCACGAGTACGGCCACGAGTTGTCACCCGCCCAGGCGTTCCCCGAAGCGCCCGTCGTCGACTACACCGCCCGCGACTACGACACCATCCGCAAGCTGCTCCTCGACCGGCTCGCCCTCACCACCCCCGACTGGCTCGAGCGCAGCCCCGCCGACCTCGGTACGACGCTGGTCGAGATGCTCGCGTACACCGGCGACCAGATCAGTTACCAGCAGGACGCCGTCGCCACGGAGGCGTATCTCGACACCGCGCGCCGCCGGGTCTCGGTCCGCCGGCATGTGCGGCTCATCGACTACGCGATGCACGACGGCTGCAACGCGCGCGCCTACGTCACCGTGGAGAGCGCCGGCGACCACACGCTGCCCCCGGGCACGTACCGCTTCGCGTCCGTCGACGTCCGCTCCCTCGACCCGCACGACCGTCCGGCGCCCGGCACGGTCATCGGTGACGGGGACCTCGCCGACCTCGACGAGCGCGGGTCCGTGGAGGTCTTCGAACCGGTCGTGGCCGCCGACCCGCTGGAACTGCGGTCCGCCCACAACACGATCCGGCTGTGGACCTGGGGTGGCGAGGTGCGCTCCCTGCCCAGGGGTGCGACGGCCGCGACCCTGCGCGACGAGTGGCGCGACACGGAGACCTGCGAGGAACGCCGACTCGGCCTGCGCGCAGGTGACTTGCTGGTTCTGGAGGAGGTGAAGGGGCCGCGCACCGGCACCCCCGGCGACGCCGACCCCGCCCACCGGCAGGTGGTCCGGCTGACCTCCGTCACCCCCGCCGTCGACCGGATCGAGGACCAGCCGGTCCTGGAGGTCACCTGGGCCGCCACGGACGCACTGCGCTTCCCGCTGTGCCTGACCACGCGCGGCGGACGCGGCTGCGAGCCCGTCGAGGACGTGACGGTCGCCCGCGGCAACGTCGTCCTCGTCGACCACGGCCGCTCCCTCAACCCGCGCGGCGAAGGCCTCCCGGAGACGGTCACCGTACCGCCGGGTCCCGCCGTCGGCGGCTCCTGCGGCACACCGGCCTTCGGCTGCGCCGACCCCGACGAGGGCAACGGCCCCGCCCGGCTCGTCAACTCCCTCACGGACAAGGCGGACTGCGGTGAACCGCTGACCCCCGACGATGTCCACGAGCTGTTCGCCGTGGTGGGCGAGGACGCGACGGTACGCGCCGGACTCGGCCTGGAACTCACCGGGCGGCGCCCAGGCCGCGGCGGGACGGCGAGCGAGGGGCAGGTCGTGCCGGGCACGGCGTACGCCCAGGCCGCGGCGCTGCGGACACTGCTCGCCCAGTCCGTGTACCCGGGCATCGCACCCCGCTTCCGGCCCGTGCTCGGCCGCTCGCCCGTCACCCAGGCCGTGCCGTACCCGGAACCTGGGGTCGTCGCCACCGGCCAGGCCGACCGGATCGCCGCCATCCCGGGACGGGTCGAGCAGCGGCTCACCGAACTGTGGCGCAGCGCCCGCGACCGCGACGGGCTCGGCGAGCAGGAGATCGCCGAACTCACCGTGCTGTACGGCCTGAAGGTCCTGGAGCGCCTCGAACTGCGCCGCCACCCGGTCCGCGCCCTGCGTGAACTCCTCTTCCTCAGCGACCGGTTGCTCCACGCCAAGCTCCGGCGCGTCGAGGTGCTCACGGCACGGGCCCGCGCGGGGACGGTCCTCGACGGACACATCGCCTGGGAGATCGCGCACAGTTGGGGACCCGCGTACGCGGACGGCCTGCACCCGGGCGAACAGGTCCTGCGGGGCCCGGCCTCGGCGGCACTCCGGCACGACCCGCGCCAGGCCCTCCCCGCCGTCCGGCTGCACGAGGCCCATCACGGCCATCACGGCCATGACGGTCAGTACGATCACAACGGCGACGACAAGCACGGCCACCACCACGGCCACCACCACGGCCACCACCAAGGCCACCACGACGACGTGATCTGGGAACCACGCCGCGACCTCCTCGACAGCACCCCCCGCGACCGCCACTTCGTCGGTGAACTGCAGGACGACGGACGCCTCGCCCTCCGCTTCGGCGACGGCCGGCACGCCGCGCGGCCCACCCCCGGCACCCGGCTCGAACTCCGTTACCGGCTCGGCGGCGGCACCGCGGGCAACGTGGGCGCCGAGGCCATCAACCACCTCGTGCTCACCGCCGACTGCGAGCCGCCGCCCGTGGCGGGCGTACGCAACCCGCTGCCCGCCGCAGGCGGCACGGAACCCGAACCGGTCGAGCAGGTACGCCAGTCGGCCCCGCTCGACCTGCGCCGCACCAGGCTGCGCGCCGTCACCGCGGACGACTACGCGGCCCTCGCCGCCGCCCTGCCCGGCGTCCAGCGGGCCGCCGCCACACTCCGCTGGACCGGCAGCGGCCAGGAGGCCCACATCGCCGTGGACGCGTACGGCACCGGGGACTCCTCTCCGGGGCTGCTCGCCGAGGTGACCCAGGCCCTGGAGGCGTACCGCCGTATCGGCCACGACCTCGTCGTCGGCGCCGCCCGGTCCGTGCCGCTCGACATCGCCCTGCGGGTCTGCGCGGTCCCGGGCCATCAGCACGGGCAGATCCTGGCCGAGCTGTACCGCGTGCTCGGCCGGGGCCGCCTCCCCGGCGGACGGCTCGGCTTCTTCCACCCGGACGCGCTCACCTTCGGCGAACCGGTCCGGCTCAGCCGCCTGGTCGCCGTCGCCGCGGCGGTGCCGGGCGTGGAGAGCGTCCAGGTCACCCGGCTGCGCAGGCAGTTCCACGAGGACCGAGGAGAGAGGGAGGACGGCGTGCTGCGGCTCGGCCCGCTGGAGATCGCCACCTGCGACAACGACCCCGACCGGCCGGAGAACGGCCGGCTGACGATATCCCTCGGAGGTGCCCGATGAGCGACGACTGCACCTGCGGCGGAGCATGCGGCGACGGAAACGGGCCCGGTGCCGGCACCGGGTGCGGCGGCGGCGCGTGCGGCGGTCACGACGAACGCCTCGCCCCCGCCCCGCTCCACAACCCTCCCGGCCGTACCGCCCTCGACCTTCGCGTCGGCGACCACGGCTCCTTCCTGGCCGCCCTGCTCGACCGCCTCGCCTCACCCGCGTACCCGGCGCTGCGGGGCCTGACGGTCCGCACCCCGGACGACCCGGCGATCGGCCTGCTCGACGCCACTGCCGTCCTGGGCGACCTGCTCACCTTCCACTCCGAGCGGATCGCCGACGAGGCCTATCTGCGCACCGCCGACGAACACCGCTCCCTGGTGCTGCTCGGCCGCCTCGTCGGCCACCGGCCGCGTCCGGGTGTCGCCGCCGCCACCCATCTCGCGTACAGCCTCGAACGGGACCCGCGCGCCGAGACCCTGTCCGTGGTCGTCCCGCGGGGCGCGCGCAGCCACAGCGTGCCCGCGTCCGCCGACGAACAGTCGCAGACCTTCGAGACGAGCCGTGACCTGACGGCCCGCTGGGACTGGAACGAGCTGAAGGTCCGGCGCCGCCGCCCCTCCCTCGTCACTCCCGAGGACCTGGAACGCCGCTCCGCGCTGTTCGTCGAGGGCACGGCCAACTCCCTCGCCGTCGGAGACCAGTTGCTCTTCGTCTTCGGCGAACAGGCGGGCGCGCAAAGGCTGCTGCTCCCCGTGGCGAGCGTCCGTGTCGACCGGGACGACGAGATCACCGCGATCGGGCTGCCCCGGTCGGCGCCGCCCACCTTCCGTGAACTCGTCGACGAGGTACGGCGCTGGACCACCGAGCCCGCCGCCCCCGGTGAGCCCGGCGACGAACCGCCCACACCGGAGGTGCCCAACCCGCGCCCGGTCAGCCGCCTGATCGACGACCTCGACGACCAGGTCCTCGCCCCGCTGCGCGCCGACCTGGACGGCATCGGCACACCGGAGAGCCTCGCGGCCCGCCTCGCCGAACCCGTCGCGCGCCTCGGCGAGGCCCAGATCCTCGCGACCCCGTACGAGGACGTGGCGGCCTGGTTCGAGCAGCTGGAAGCGGTGCTCGCCGAACTGTCCGAGAGAGCACTGGAGTTGGCCCCCTCCCAGCCGATCCCTCCGGGGGACGGGGACGGGGACGGGGACGGGGACGGGGACGGGGAGGGGGAGAGCGAGGGCGAGGGCTCCACGACGGCGGCGGCCCGGAGCGCGCCGACGGCCCTGAGCACGCCGGTGTCCGCGTCCGCGACCGGCCGTCACGAGGCCGCCCTCCAGGCACTCGGCGCCGTGCTGCCCGCCCTCCGCGGCAAGGCACCGGCGCCCACCGCGCGAGCGACCCGCCCCCGCCGCCCCGGCGCGGACACGGCCCGCCTGCTCTCGGTCCTCGACCCCGGACTCAGCGGCCTCTACCCGGCCTGGCGCACGGCCACCGCCCCCGGCACCCCACCGCTCCTGCGTGAACTGCTGGCCCTGCGCGTGACCACCGCCCCCTTCGGCGCGACGGCCCCGCTCAAACCCGTCCAGGACGACCGGGGCCGGGTCATCCGCACCGCGGACTGGCCCCTCACCGGCGCCCTGCTGGTCAGCATGCGCGTCGTGTTCGACACGGCGGGCAGGGCGCCGGTGAGGGCGGAGTTCCAGTACGTCGAGGGCAGCAGCTCCGACCAGCGCGCGGAGAACCTGCCCGTCACCGTGCCGGTCACCTTCCGCCTCGGCACCGGTGAGGTGGACCTGTCCACCCACGCGGGCCAGGACCGCGAACCGGGCCGGCTCACCAGGCGGCCCACCGACGCGCAGGAGCCGGGCGTCACCGCGGTCCTGCGGGCGGGCCTGCCCGAGCGCACCCTCTTCGTGTCACGCCCCGACGCGGACGGCGTGCTCCGCGTCGGCATCCACAACGGCACCACCGAAGAGGTCACCCTGCGGCCCGGCGTCCCGGAGCGGTTCACGCACGGCGAGTACGAGGTGAGCCTCACGTACACCGTGGGCAGCGCCGCCCCGAACGTCGAGGTGGTCGTCGCCTCGAAGCCCGCGCCCGCCAACCGCCGCCTGCTCCAGCTGGACTCGGTGCGCGACAACATCACGGTCGGCAGCTGGGTGGCGGTCCAGCGTCCCACCAAGGGGGCCGAGGGAGGCATCCCGGGTGATCCCGCTCTCGCGTACGTCACCACGAAGGTCGTGTCGGCGCGGACGGCCGCGTACACCAACTACGGCATCACCGGCCGGGGCACCGAACTCGTCCTGGCCGACCCGTGGCTGGACGAGTTCGACGTCCTGCTGTCGCACATCCGCGACACCACCGTGCACGCGGCGGGCGAACCACTGCGCCTCGCGGACGAACCGCTCGGCGAGGACGTGCACGGCAACGAGATCGAACTCGCCGAGCTGTACGACGGGTTGAGGCCGGGCCGCACCCTGATCGTCGAGGGAGAGCGCAGCGACCTGCCGGGTGCCACGGCCGTACGGGCCACCGAGGTCGTCACCGTCGCCGCCGCCGAACCGGCGATCGACCCGGCCCTGCCCGGCGACCACGTCCACACCGAGCTGACGCTCACGACGGACCTCGCGTACCGCTACCGCCGCGACAGCGTGCGCGTCCTGGGCAACGTGGTCGAGGCGACGCACGGCGAGTCCCGCGACGAGGCGATCGGCAGCGGCGACCCGGACCGGGCCAACCAGACGTTCGCGCTCTGGCAGGCGCCCCTCACCTGGCTCGCCGACGACAACCCGCTCGGCGCCACACCGGTCCTGGAGGTCCGGGCCGACGGTGTCCTCTGGCACGAGGTCGACAGCCTCGCCGGGCGCGGCCCGCGCGAACGCGTCTACATCACCGGCAGCACCGCCGACGGCCGCACCACCGTGACCTTCGGCGACGGCGTTCACGGCGCCCGGCTGCCCGGCGGCCACGAGAACATCCACGCCCGCTACCGCTTCGGCACGGGCCGGGCCGCCAATGTCGCCGCGGGCCGCGTCACTCAGGCCCTGACCCGGCCCCTGGGTGTCTCCGCGGTCACCAACCCGCGCCCGGCCACCGGCGGGGCGGACGCGGACGGGCCCGCCCTGACGCGCCGCACGATCCCCCTCGCCGTCTCGGCCCTCGACCGCCTGGTGTCGGAGGCCGACTACGAGGACTTCGCCCGCTCCCGGGCCGGCGTCGGCCGGGCCGCCGCGCGCGAACTCTTCGACGGGCGGCGGCGCGTGCTGCACGTGACGGTCGCGGGCACCGACGACGTGCCGATCGCCGGAACCGGAACCGGGACCGGGACCGCTGGCGGCGACTCGCCCCTCCTGCGGTCCCTGCGCGCCGCCCTCACCGAGTACGGCGACCCGAACCTGCCGGTCCGCGTGGACGCCCGCGAACTCGTCGCGCTCCTCGTGTCCGCGAAGGTGAAGGTGTCGCCCGACCACTCCTGGCAACTCGTCGAACCCCGCCTGCGCCAGGCACTCCTGCGCGAACTCGGCTACGAGGGAAGCGAGTTGGGGCGGCCCGCCCGCCTCTCCGCCATCCTCGCCACGGCCCACCGGGTGCCCGGCGTCGACTACGTGGACGTCGACGTCTTCACGGGGGTGGCGGCCTCCACGACCGCCGGAGAGCTCACCCGGCTCCTCGCCGACCCCGGCCTGCCGAAGGCGACGGTCCCGGCGCGCGGAGCCACGTACGACGAGAAGACCCACACCGTCCGCGAGAAGGACGGCGAGACGCTGTCGGAGATCTGCGGCCGGTACGGGGTGCCGCTCGCCGAACTCCTGCGCCTCAACCCCGACATCACCGACACCCGCCGCCTGGCGAAGGGCCGCTCGGTGTACGTCTTCCGCGGTATCCGCCCCGCCCAGCTCGCCCTGCTGTCACCGAGGGCCGCGGACACCCTGATTCTGACGGAGGTCAACTGATGTCCAGGGAACCGGACGGACTCGCCGAGCTGCTTCCCCAGTGGCACCGGCTGCGCGACGCCCAGGAGGGCGAACCCCTGCGCGCGCTGCTCGCCGTCATGGCCGAACAGCTCGACCTCGTACGGGAAGGGGTCGAGCAGGGATACGAGGACCTGTTCGTCGAGACGGCGGCCCCCTGGGCGCTGCCGTACCTCGGCGACCTGGTGGGCTACCGGACCCTTCCCGGCTACGAGCGTGTCCTCACCACCGGTCTGCGCGGCGGGAGTCCGGCCGCGCTCACCGAGGCCGTCGCGCCGCGCGCCGACGTCGCCGCCACGGTCGCGAACCGCCGCCGCAAGGGCACCCTCCACCTCCTCGAAGAACTCTCCGAGAACGTGGCGGGCTGGCCCGCACGCGCCGTCGAACTCTCCCGCCACCTCTCCCACCAGCAGCCCGTGAAGCTGTACGGGGCCGGAGGAACCAGCGCGGCGGGTCGCGGCACGCGCGGACGGCTCGCCGACCTGCGGAACGGCTCCGCGCTCGACCTGGCGGGCGGCCCCTTCGGCGAGGTGGCCCGCTCGGCCGACGTACGCAGGGCCGACTCCCGCCACCGGCAAGGGGGTTGGACCCCGGCGGGCGTCGGGCTGTACGTCTGGCGGCTCAAGGCGCACTCGCTGACGTCGTCACCCGCGTACTGCGTCGACCGGGCCCGCAACCTCTACACCTTCTCCATCCTCGGCAACGACACCCCGCTCGTCACCCGGCCGGTCCCCGAGCCCTCACCGCACCACATCGCGGAGATCGACAACGTTCCCGCCTTCATCCGCCGCCGCCGTCTCCACGACCGGCTCGCCGACCTCTACGGGCCCGGTAAGAGCTTCGTCATCCGGCGCGACGGCGAGGACCGGCCCGTACCGCCCTCCGACATCGTGGTCGCCGACCTGTCGGAGTGGCGCTACCGGCCCAAGCGCGGCCAGGTCGCGGTCGACCCGGAGCTGGGCCGGATCGCCTTCGGCGCACGGACCGCGCCCCGCAAGGGAGTCTGGGTCGACTACCACCACGCGTCCGGCGCGGACCTGGGCGGCGGCGAGTACGCACGCGACCGCGAACCGCGCCCCGACGCCACGGTGTTCCGGGTCGGCCCCGGCCAGAGCCACCGGCAGATCATGGACGCCTACCGGGCCTGGCAGCACGACCGCCGGGCGGGCCGCTGCGGCCCCGAGGGCATCATCGAGATCACCCAGAGCGGCGCCTACCAGGAACAGCTGGACTTCGACCTCGACCCGGGCGACCGGCTGGAACTGCGCGCGGCGGAGGGCACCAGGCCCGTCATCCGGCTGCTCGACTGGTACAGCAACCGCCCCGACGCCCTCAACATCCGTGCCGTCTCCGACGACTGCGCCCCCGGCGAGCGGCCCCGGATCGTGCTCGACGGGCTGCTCGTCACCGGCCGCGGCATCAACGTCACCGGCCCGATGGGCGCCGTCGTCGTACGCCACTGCACGCTGGTGCCCGGCTGGTCCCTGGAGCCGGAGTGCGACCCGCACTCCCCGGAGGAGCCGAGCATCGTCCTGGAACGCACCACCGCGTGCCTCCGGATCGAGCACAGCATCCTCGGCACCATCGAGGTCATCGGCGACGAGGTCTCCGAGGAGCCCCTCGACATCCACCTGCGCGACAGCGTCCTGGACGCCACCGCCGACGACCGCGAGGCACTCTCCGCCCCCGACTGCCGGCACGCCCACGCCGTCCTGCACCTGCACCGCACGACCGTGATCGGCGAGATCCACACGCACGCGGTCCGCATCGCCGAGAACTCGCTCTTCACCGGCCGCCTCCACGTGGCCCGCCGGGGCATCGGCTGCCTGCGCTTCTCGTACGTGCCCACCGGCTCCCGTACGCCCCGCAGGTACCGCTGCCAGCCGGACCTGGCCGGTGAGGCGGGCCCCGGCCAGGCCTCCCGCGTACGTCCGCGGTTCACGTCGACGCGCTACGGGACGCCCTGGTACGGGCTGCTCGCCGACCGGGTCGCGGAGGAGATCCGGCGCGGCGCGGAGGACGGGGCCGAACTCGGCGCCTTCCACGACCTGTACCGGCCCCAGCGCGAGGACAACCTGCGGGCCCGGCTCGCGGAGTACACGCCCGCGGGAACGGACGCCGGGATCTTCTTCGTGACGTAGACCCGCCCGAGCAGGCCCGCCCCACCTCGCTCCGCCCCACGACTTCGACGAACCGCACTTTCCGACCAGGGGGACACCCTTCATGCACGCAGACCTCTCCCGCTCCACCTTCCGCCCGGAGCGGCACTACTCGGCGGTGCTGGTCCAGCAGGGCCGCGTCCAGCTCGACGCCGACGCCAACGAACAGACCGCGATCCAGCTCCATCAGGCCCGCGCGCTCACCACCGACCTGATCGGCCCGCACGGCGGACCGCGCGACGCGGCCGGCTTCCGGATCGAGTACGTCGGCGGCAAGCACGACATCGACACCCTCCTCATCCACGGCGGCCGGTACTACGTCGACGGCATCCTGTGCGACGCGGACCGCCCGGCCGCCGGAGTCCCGGTACCGGACGAGGACGCGGAGGACGGTACGGACGGCACGGACAGCGCCGACACCGACGGACAGGGCGCCGCGCAGCCTGACCCGCACTGGACCTACTGGGACCAGCCGGACGGCTTCCGCGACGCGGAGAAGCCCGGCGACCGGCTGCCCTCGCCCGCCCGGGCACCCTTCGTCGCCTACCTCCAGGTCTGGGAGCGCGCGGTCACCGCGGCCGAGGACCCGGCCCTGCGCGAGGTGGCGCTCGGCGCGGCGATGCCGGACACCGCCGCCCGGGCCAAGGTGGTCTGGCAGGTCCTGCCACTGGCGCTCGCCGACCTGGACATCGAGGCCTCCGACCCGTCGAAGGACACGGTCCGCGAGGCCTTCGCCCGCTGGGCCCGCAGGCGGACCGTCTCCTCGTCCCGCCTGGCCGCCCGCGCCGAACGCCCCGGACACGCCGACGAGGACCCCTGCCTGGTCAAGCCGGACGCCCGCTACCGCGGCCCGGAGAACCAGCTGTACCGGGTCGAGATCCACGCGGGCGGCGCGGCGAAGGACGCCTCGTACAAGTGGTCGCGCGAGAACGGTTCCGTGGTCTTCCCGGTGGACGAACTGGACGGCACCTGGGTCCAGTTGGCGTCCCTCGGCCACGACGACAAACTGGACCTGGACGTGGGCGACCGCGTGGAGTTCACGGACACCGCGTACGCCTCCCGCCTCGAACCCCTGCCCCTGCTGAGGGTCGAGGAACTGGACCTCCCCGGCCGCCGCGTACGCCTGTCGGCGGAGCCCGAGCCGGGCGTCGGCCGGCTGCCGCACCTGAACCCGTTCCTGCGCCGCTGGGACCACCACGAGGGCCCGCGCCGCAAGGGCCGCACGACAACCCTGCGGGGCGGGGCGGTTCCCGTCACGGAGGGGGAGTGGCTGCCCCTGGAGGACGGCATCGAGGTGTACTTCGCCAAGGGCGGCGCCTACCGCACCGGCGACCACTGGACCGTGCCCGCCCGCACCGCGACCGGCGGAGTCGAATGGCCGGTCGACGGCTCCCGCAGGCCCCTGCTCCGGCAACCGGCCGGAATCACCCGCCACTTCGCGCCGCTGGCCCTGGTCAAGGGCGAGGCGGGCGCCGTGGACCTGCGCCTGGCCTTCGCGCCGCTCGCCACCGACGTCCCGGCGGCGGACGAGGCGACGCTCGCGGCGGAGGCGCGGGCCCGCGAGGAGGAACAGCGGGCAGAGGCCGCCGACCCGTCGGGCGGCAGGTCGCAGACCACCGCGGAGGCGGAGAACGCCGCGGACGCCGCCGTAGACGCAGACGCGCAAGGAGAGAAGTAAGCCATGGCCACACCACTGACCGCCTCCAAACTGGTGGCGATCCTGCGCGCGGAGGGCCTGACGGTCCACGAGATCCGCAGCTGGCGCAGCCACAACCGCAACAGCAAGGGCGCCTGGGGCCCCATGAACGGCGTGATGATCCACCACACCGTCACCTCGGGCACCGCAGCCTCCGTCGACATCTGCTACGACGGCTATTCCAGCCTGCCCGGCCCCCTGTGCCACGGGGTCATCGACAAGAAGGGCCATGTCCATCTGGTCGGCAACGGCCGCGCCAACCACGCGGGCCTGGGCGACGGAGACGTCCTGCGAGCCGTCGTCAACGAGACGAAGCTCCCGTCCGACAACGAGGCCGACACCGACGGCAACCGGCACTTCTACGGCTTCGAGTGCATCAACCTCGGCGACGGCAAGGACCCGTGGCCCGAGGTCCAGAAGGAGGCCATCGAGAAGGTCTCGGCCGCGATCTGCCGCGCCCACGGCTGGAGCGAGCGGTCCGTGATCGGCCACAAGGAGTGGCAGCCCGGGAAGGTCGACCCGCGCGGCTTCACGATGGACAGCATGCGCACGCGCATAGCGACCCGCTTGAAGAGCAAACCCACTTCGCCCAAGCCCCCGGCGACGCCCCCGAAACCGTCGTACGTCCCCTTCCCGGGCAGCGCCTTCTTCCACGTGGGCCAGAAGTCGGCCGTCATCACGGCGATGGGCCGCCGCCTGGTCGCGGAAGGCTGCGGCCGTTACGAGTCCGGCCCGGGCCCCGACTGGACGGAATCGGACCGCAAGTCGTACGCGGCCTGGCAACAAAAACAAGGCTTCAAAGGCAAGGACGCGGACGGAATCCCAGGCAAGAAAACCTGGGACACCCTGAAGGTCCCCCGCTAGCCCCCTAAGGGGCGCGGGGAACGGCGCGAGCAACCACGACGCTCCCGCAGGTCAAAAACGCCGCCCACCCCCCGCCCCTCCAGGGGCGCGGGGAACGGCGCGCTCAACCACGACGGACCTGCACGTCACAAACACCGGTCACCCCCACCCCCTAGGGGCGCGGGGAACTGCGCGCTCAACCACGACGCTCCCGCAGGTCAAAAAATACCGCTCACCCCCACCCCCTAAGGGGCGCGGGGAACGGCGCGCTCAGCCACGACGCTCCCGCACGTCAAAACCACCGCCACCCCCCCGGGGGCCCCGCCGTCACCCCCCGCTAGGCGGATAAGACGGCCGTTCAGGAATCCCCACCCCCGCCGAGGGCAACGCAGGCAGCGCCCCCTCGAAAACCCACGCAGCGAACAGCTCGTCCAACGGCTCCGCCGAATACCGAGCCACATGCGCCACGAACGCCGCCGTGGTCACCGCCCCACCCCGATGAACGGTCACCCACCCCCGCAACATCCGGAAGAACGCCTCGTCCCCCAAAGCGCACCGCACGGCGTGCAACACCAACCCGCCCCGCTCGTACAGCCGGTCGTCGAACATCAGCTTCCGCCCGGGATCGGCCAGCCGAAGGTCCTGCGGCTTCCCGGCCAGCCCCCGATGCGCGATCCCGGCCAGGGCCTGCGCACTGCGCCCACCCGACCGCTCGGACCACAGCCACTCCGCGTACTTCGCGAACCCCTCGTTCAGCCAGATGTGCCGCCAGTCGGCGATGCTCACACTGTTCCCGAACCACTGGTGCGCCAACTCGTGCGCGACCAGCCGTTCGTACCCCCGCCCGCCGTCCACATGGTTCGCACCGAACAGTGAGAGCCCCTGCGCCTCCACGGGCACATCGAGTTCCTCCTCGGTGACCACGACCGCGTACTCGCCGAAGGGGTAGGGCCCGAACAGTTCCTCGAAGAGCGTCATCATCGCGGGCTGCCGTGCGAAGTCCCGCGAGAACTCGGTGAGCAGCCGTGCCGGAATGTGCCCGGACTGCGGCACCCCGCCCAGTCCCGGGTCACCGAGCAGCACGGTCTGGTACTTGCCGATGGAGAGCCCGACCAGGTAGCTGGACGTCGGCGCCGCCTGCTCGTACACCCACGTGGTCGTGGACGCCTTGGGCGTACGTGTCAGCAGCCGCCCGCCCGCCACCACCGAGTACGCCGACGGCGTGGTCACGGCGATCTGGTACGAGGCCTTGTCGGCGGGCCGGTCGTTGCACGGGTACCAGGACGGCGCCCCCACCGGCTGGCTCGCCACCAGCGCCCCGTCCTCCAGTTCCTCCCAGCCGATGCCGCCCCACGGGCTGCGTACCGGCTTGGGGTTGCCCGACCAGTGGATCTCCACGGTGAACGCGGCCCCGGCCCGCAGCGGCTTCGCCGGGCGGATCCGCAGCCGCCCGCCCCGGTGCGTGTAGTGCGTCGTCCGCCCGTCGACCCGGACCCGCCCGATCCGGAAGTCGGCGAGGTTCAGCTGGAACTCGGCGAGCGGCGACCGGCCCGCTATGGCGTTCAGGCGCGCGGTGCCGGACAGCCGGTTGGGTCCCGGACGGTAGTCCAGGGCGAGTTCGTACCGATGGACCCGGTAACGGGGGTCCCCGTTCGCCGGGAAGTACGGATCCGCTCCCACTGTCTGCTGAACCACTGAAGTATCTGCTCCCTGCGCTGTGCTCGTACGGTGTGCCGGCATCGCCTCCCGGGCGCCGTACGAGCCGCGTCTGGGAACGCGACGCCTAGGAACGCCACGCCTCGATCGGGTTGCCCAGCCAACGGGTGTCGTCGGGAACGGATTCCGCCGCCATGACGAGGGACGCGGGTCCCAGTGTGCTGCGCGCCCCGACGGTGCTGCCGGGCAGAACGATTCCGCCCGGACCCAGGGTGGCGCCCTCACGGAGGACCACAGTATCCGTCCTCAAGATCCGGTCGTGGAAGAGGTGGGTCTGCAGCACACAGCCACGGTTGACCGTCGCCGCGTCCTCCAGTGTCACCAGATCCGTCTCGGGCAGCCAGTAGCTCTCCACCCAGACGCCCTTGCCGATCCGGGCGCCGAGGCCGCGGAGCCACAGGTTCATGACGGGCGTACCCGGCACGGACCCGGCCAACCACGGCACGGCGACGACCTCGACGAAGGTGTCGGCCAGCTCGTTGCGCCACACGAAACCGCTCCACAGCGGGTGCTCACCGGCACGGTGACGCCCCACGAGGACCCACTTCGCGACGACGGACAGCAGCCCGGCGGCGGCCCCCGCGCCCAGCAGCACCAGCCCGGCGAGCGCCCAGGCCCACGCCCCCAGCGCGCTCAGCGCGGCCACCGTCAGCACGGCGAGCGCCGCCGAGCAGAAGACGGGCACGATCCGGCACAGCTCGACGAGCCCGCGGGCCCACAGCAGCCGCACGGGCGGGTCGTACGTCAGGCTCTGGTCGCCGTCCTGTGTGGAGCGCGGCAGCTTGACGGGCGGCAGCCCCAGGTAGGAACTGCCCTTCTTGGCCTTCTTCGGCGTCGCGGACAGCACCCCGACCAGACCGCCGTCCGGCACCGAGCGGCCAGGACCGGTCATCCCGGAGTTCCCGAGGAAGGCCCGGCGCCCGATCTCCGCCCGCCCGATCTTCATCCAGCCGCCCCCGAGCTCGTACGGCGCGGTGAGCGTGTCGTCGGCCAGGAACGCGCCCTCGCCGACCGTCGTCAGGCTCGGCAGCGCGAGGACCGTCGACACCTCGGCGCCCCGCCCGATCTTCATGCCGAGCAGCCGCAGCCACACCGGCGTGACGAGTCCCGCGTACAGCGGGAACAGGGTCTCCCGGGAGCGGTCCATCAGCTGGGTGACGGTCCAGGCCTGCCAGCCGATCCTGCTGTGCGTCGGATGCGTACCGGGCCGCAGCCCGAGACTCAGCAGCCGCACGGCGACCAGCAGGAGCAGCGCGAACGCGAGACCGAAGGCGAGGGTCGCCGGCACCAGCGCCACGGCGGCGCCCCGCAGCGCGTCGGCGAGCCCGGCGTCCGGCGCCACGAAGGCGCCCACGACGAGCAGCGCTGCCAGCCCCGACACCACGGGCAGCATCGTCAGCGCGAACCCGGTCGCCCCGTACATCACCCGCCAGTACGTGCCCTTCTGGGGGCGCTCCTTGGGCCAGTCCCGCTTGGCCTTGCCGAGCTTGGCCGCGGGCGAGCCCGCCCACCGCTGACCGGTGGGCACCTGCCCGGAGACCGCCGAGCCGGGGGCCACCTCGGACCGCTTTCCGACCCGCGCGCCGGGGAAGAGGATGCTCCGGGTGCCGACCACGGCGTGCGCGCCCACCTTGACCGGGCCGATCTCCAGCCGGTCGCCGTCCAGCCAGTGCCCCGAAAGGTCCACCTCGGACTCCACGGCGGCACCGCGGCCCAGCTTGAGCATGCCGGTCACGGGCGGCAGCGAGTGCAGGTCGACGTCCGGGCCGACCTTGGCGCCCAGCGCCCGCGCGTACCGTTCGAGCCAGGACCCGGTCAGCGAGGTCGCCCCGCTGAACTCGGCGAGCCGTTCGGCCGTCCACAGCCGCAGATGTACGCTCCCGCCGCGCGGATACTCTCCCGCCGTCACGTTCCTCAGCAGCAGCCGCGCCCCGCCGGCCCCGATCGCGAGCCGTCCGGGCGGGCTGAAGAGCAGGGCTGCCAGCGGGGCGACCAGCCACCAGGAGGCGGTCGGCGCCCACGGGTACGCCCTGAACCAGTGCAGCGCGTTGCCGAGCGCGGCCAGCGCCACGGTCCAGCGCAGCCCGAGCAGCGCGAACAGGGGGAGGAGCACCAGCAGCTGCACGACCTTGGCGCGCGCCGGGACCGGCGCGATCAGCCGCTCGGCGCCGTCGCCCTGCGCGGACTTCTCCAGATGCCGGGCCAGCTTCCGCAGCACCGGCTGCTGGTAGATGTCGAGCACGGCGGCGCTCGGGTAGCGGGTGCGCAGCCGTGTGGTGAGCAGGGCCGCGGCGAGACTTCCGCCGCCGATCGCGAAGAAGTCGTCCCGGGCGGAACCCACCGGGATGCCCAGCACCTCGCTCCACTGCTCGGCGAGCCAGGCCTCGGTCCCGTAGAGCTGCTCGGTGGGTCCGCCGGTCTCCAGGTTCTCCAGCGGCCAGGGCAGCGCGTCCCGGTCGACCTTGCCGGACGTACGGGTCGGCAGCTCGGGCACGAGCGCGATCAGCGGGACGAGAGCGGCGGGCAGCTCGGCCCGCAGCCGTTCGACGGCGGGGGGGTGATCCCAGCCGCCGCCGTCGGCCCCGTCCTCCTGGACCTGTTCCCTGACCTGTTCCTGGACATCCTCCTTGACCTGCTCCTGGACCTCGTCCTGGAGCACGACGTAGCCGACGAGCAGCTGGTTCCCGCCGCGCGCGGTGCGCACGGCGGCAGCGGCTCCGGCCACCCCGGGCAGCCCCTGAAGAGCGGTGTCCACCTCGCCCAGCTCGATCCGGCGCCCGCCGAGCTTGATCTGCTCGTCGGCCCGCCCGAGGAAGATCAGCCCCTCCGGCTCCGCCTTGACCAGGTCACCACTGCGGTACGCGCGCTCCCACCCGAGCGATTCGAGCGGGGCGTACTTCTCGGCGTCCTTCTCGGGATCGAGATAGCGGGCGAGCCCCACGCCCCCGATCACGAGCTGCCCACTGCCACCCATGGGCACGGGGTTCCCCGCCTCGTCGACGACGGCCAGCTCCCACCCGTCGAGCGGCAGCCCGATCCTGATCGGCTCCTCGCCGGTCATGAGCGAGGCACAGGCCACGACGGTCGCCTCGGTGGGCCCGTAGGTGTTCCACACCTCACGCCCCTCGGTGACCAGGCGCTGCACCAGCTCGGGCGGGCAGGCCTCACCGCCGAAGATCAGCAGCCGTACCTCGTTGAGCGCCTCCGGCTCCCACAGGGCGGCCAGCGTCGGCACGGTGGAGACGACGGTGATCTCCTGCTCGACCAGCCACGGCCCGAGATCGGCGCCGCTGCGCACCTGGGAGCGCGGTACGGGCACCAGGCAGGCCCCGTAGCGCCAGGCCAGCCACATCTCCTCGCAGGAGGCGTCGAAGGCCACGGAGAGCCCCGCCATGACCCGGTCACCGGGTCCGATGGGGTCCTCGGTGAGGAAGAGACCGGCCTCGGCGTCCACGAAGGCGGCGGCACTGCGGTGACTGACGGCCACGCCCTTGGGCTTGCCGGTCGAACCGGAGGTGAAGATGATCCACGCGTCGTGCCCGACCCCGGGCCGCGAGGCCGGCACCTCGCTCCGCCCCTCGACGGTCAGCTCGTGCCCGGCCCCGACGACGGCGCGTACGTCCGCCTCGCCGAAGACCAGTTCGGCGCGCTCGTCCGGGTCCTCGGCGTCCACCGGCACGTAGGCGGCCCCGGCGGCCAGTACGGCCAGAATGGCCACGTACAGCTCATTGGTGCCGGACGGCACGCGCACACCGACACGGTCGCCGAGGCCGACGCCCGCGTCGCTCAGCCGTCGCCGCAGCGCCTCGACCTCTATGGCGAGAGCGCGGTAGGTGAGGGCCTCCCGGCCGTCGTCGAGGGCGGGCTCGTCGGGATACGCGCGCACGGAGGCGTCGAGGATGTCGACGAGCGTGCGCGGAGAGGGTGCGGAGGCTGCGGAGAACCGCGCCCGGTCGCCGAACTCGGCCCGTACTTCGTCGTCGGACAACTGGAACGCGGGGCCATGCTGGAGGGCTGCCATCGGGTCCTCACATGTCGTACCCGGATGCACCGGGGGAGCCGGCGGGCCCGCAGGTATGCCTGGGGATATTCCACTCAGCTCCGAACAAGCGTGGAATTTTAGTACGACGCTAGCCCCGGCCTCGCGCCACAGCGACGCGAACGGGCCCGTACGGACCCCGCTGACCGGCCTCCACACCCCTCTGACATGGAGTTATGTCACCTTGACGAGATCTGCCCCACACCTGCCGGAAACACGGCGACGAACGCCGTCCAGGCGTCTGGGGAGACGGCCAGCGACTGCTTCCGAATGTCCTTCGAGTCCCGCACGTGGACGGTCGCGGTGCGCACCGCGACCTCGATGCAGTTGTCGCCACCGCCACCGCTGTAGCTGCTCTTGAACCAGGTCGTTTCACTGGCAGTCATAGCGCTCCTCGCATCTGTTCCAGCAAGCTGGCTGTGGCCTGATGGCTCAGGGCCTGCGAGCGCATTTTGCCATAGCGCTGAAGCATGTGACTTGCGGCTTTTGGGTCGGTGATCAGCAGGCTGCTGCTGTGCCCCTCGACGTAACCGACCCATCGGTGACCGGCCGTCTCGGCGAGGTACATGTCCCCCTCGGCGCCCGCGTGTTCCTCCTGCAGCGATGGCATGACCTGCAGCTCCACATTGCGGTAGCGGCCGACTGAGAGCAGGTGCTCCACGAGGACTTTCGTCACCGCGACACCGCCCATCCGACGCTCCAGAACCGCCTGTTCCACGACGAAACTGAACGACGTGTTCGGGCGCTCGACGAGGAGTTGCTGCCTGGCCATCCGAGCCGCCACCTGAAGGTCGGACTGCTCATCCGTGAGCGGAGGGAGATAGCGCTCGAAAAGGGCCCGGATGTACGGCTCTGGCTGCAACAGGCCCGGAATCACCCGGCACTCGTACGCGTACAAGGAGATGGCCTCCTCCTCGACCCCCGCCCACTGGCGGAACCAGGACGCCAGCCCCGCCTTACGGGTGAGGCTGCGGGCCGCGGCCCCCAACACCCGTGCCGCGACGGGGCCCAACACCTCCTCCGACCGGTCCAGCAACTCCCGGGGAGGGAACCGCTTGCCCTGCTCGATCTTGGCGACGTACGCGGTCGAGTACCGCACGAGTGGCGCGAACTGCTCCTGCGTGAGCCGGGCTTCCTCCCTCAGGACTTTCAGCACCGCACCGAAGGTCTTGAGGCTGTCGGACACCTCCGGTTCACAACCCCCGCCCGCCCCGCCGCCGTTGTCAGCCGTCGCCATCGAAGCCGCCTTCCCCTGTGCTGTTGTGCCGCTGAGCTGATCAATGGTTACGTACAGCGACCGTCCCAGTCCAGAGAGTGAACCCGTACAACGGGATCTGTATCGGCGCCGAGCCTGTCGGCGGCCCCGCCGCGCCCCGCAGGCTGACGCACATGCAAGCCCCCTACATCCCCGCCCCCGCGCAGCCGACCCGCACGTTCGCGCAGCGCTTCTCCGCCACGAGGCGCGGCGCGCGCCTGGCCCGACTGCTCGCGGCGCACCAACTCACGGAGTGGGGCCACCCGTACGGCACGCAGGTGTACGGCACGGTGGTGCTGGTGGTCGCCGAACTCGCCGCGAACGCGGCCTTGCACGGCCGGGTGCCGGGCCGGGACTTCGCCCTGTACCTGGCCTGGGGCGAGGCGCGAGGCGTGATCCGCATCGAGGTGACGGACACGCACCCCGCCCTGCCGACCCGCAGAACCCCACCCCCGGAAGAGGGCCAGGGCCGAGGCCTGCTCCTCGTCGACGCACTCGCCACCCACTGGGGCGTACGGGACCGGGTGGGCCCGGGCAAGACGGTGTGGGCGGAGTGCGCGACGTCTCCGCCGGCCTGAAGGCGCTGCTTCAGACGATCAGGACCCGCCGCCCACGGGTGTGACCGGCTCGGCTGTCGATGTGCGCCGCCGCGGCCTCGGCGAGCGGGTACGACTTCTCGACCGGGATGTGGAGTTCCCCCCGCGAGATGAGCGCGGCGGCTTCGGCCAGGGCGTCCGGCACGCTCCCGGCCACGCCGGAGAACCGGACGCCGAGCCCCGGCGCGTCGAGATCGGCGATGGAGATCACCTTCCGTGGGTCGCCGGTCAGCTCGACGAGTTCGGGGATCACGCCCGAGCCGGCCAGATCGAGGGCTGCGTCGACGCGGCCGAGCCGCCGTACCCGCTCGACCCAGCCGTCGCCGTACGTCGAGGCGAGGGCGCCCAGGCTCCGCAGGTAGTCCTGGTTCGCGGCCCCGGCGGTGCCGATCACCGTGATGCCGCGGGCGCGGGCGATCTGCAGCACCGCCGATCCGACCCCGCCGGACGCGCCACTGACCAGGAGCGTCTGTCCGGGCCGCACGCCGACCTCACGGATGACGCGCAGCGCGGTCTCCATCACGGAGGGATATCCGGCGGCCTCCTCGAACGTCAGGCCCTCGGGCATGCGGGCCCAGGCCGAGAGCACGGCGAACTCGGCGTAGGTGCCGGCGCCCTCACCGAACACGTGGTCGCCGACCTCGACGTCTTGGACCCCCTCGCCGACCTCGTCCACCACTCCGGCGGCGTCGATCCCGACGCCTGCGGGCAGCTCGATCGGATGGGCCCCCAGGACCTGGCCCTCACGGACCCTCCAGTCGACGGGGTTCACGCCCGCCGCCCGCACGGCGACGCGTATCAGGCCGGGACCCGCATGGGGTTCCTCGGCATCCATGAGGTGCAGGACGTCCGGACCGCCGAACTCGGCGAAGCTCACTTTCTTCATGCGATGGACGGTAACACTAACGGTTAGTGTTTTGAATCTGCTTCACTTTCGTACTCGTTTCATATTTGTACCTGATAGTCTCGACGTATGACCGTGCCTGTGCCGCCCGGACGTCGTGAGCGCAAGAAGGCCGCGACCCGCCAGAAGATCGCCGACGCGGCCATGCGGCTCTTCCTGGAGCGCGGGTACGACGCGGTGGGCATCCGTGAGGTGGCCGCGGAGGCCGATGTGGCCGTGACCACGCTCTTCTCCCACTTCGCGGCCAAAGAGGCCCTGGTGTTCGAGCAGGACGAGGACTTCGAGCGGCGCCTGACGAGGGCGGTCACCGGCCGGTCGCCGGACGAGCCGCTCATCCCCGCGCTGCGCCACGAGATCCAGGCACTGGTGCGGCACTGCACGGCGGACACCGCCGCCCCGGTCTGGCGCATGATCGACGAATCGCCCGCTCTGCGGAAGTACGAGGAGTCGATGTGGCTGCGCCACGCGGAGACGCTGGCGACGGCCATGGCGGCCGATCCCGGACTGGCGCTGACCGCGACGGCGGGCCGGGCGATCGCGAGGTTCGTGGTCGACGCCTATGCGCTGGCCCGTGAGGAGGCCGATCCGCAGGCCGCGGTGGACGAGATCTTCCAGATGATCGAGGCGGCCTGGGAGGCCGCCCACCCCGTACGACACGCGTGAGGGGCTTCGCCGGGCCGACCGGTCCGCCCATGAGGCCGAAAAGCAGAAAACCCCACCTGAAGTGGGGTTTCGCTTGCTGACTCGTGTGACTGCTACAGCTGGTGTCCGAGGGGGGACTTGAACCCCCACGCCCGATAAAGGGCACTAGCACCTCAAGCTAGCGCGTCTGCCATTCCGCCACCCGGACAAGGTGTCTGTCGCGCGGGGTTCCCCTCGCGGCGACGAAGGAAACATTACCAGGCTTTGGAGAGCCCCCGATCACGGGGCGCCGGCCGGGCGGCGGGCGTGAACGGCGTGTGACGGGCGTGGTCCGGCCTTGGGCGGGGAGGAACGGAGAGAGAGGATGAGGGAGAAGGACGTGGGTGACCACCAGCAGTGACAGTGGGAGGAAGCACGTGAGCGAGCAGGACACGACCAAGGGCATCAAGGGTGAGGACGAGGTCGTCGACCTCTGCCGCGAGCTGATCCGGATCGACACCAGCAACTACGGCGATCACTCGGGCCCGGGCGAGCGCAAGGCCGCCGAGTACGTCGCGGAGAAGCTCGCCGAGGTGGGTCTCGAACCGCAGATCTTCGAGTCGCACACGGGCCGCGCCTCCACGGTGGTCAGGATCGAGGGCGAGGACCGCTCGCGGCCCGGACTGCTCATCCACGGCCACACCGACGTCGTACCGGCGAACGCCCAGGACTGGACGCACCACCCGTTCTCCGGCGAGATCGCCGACGGCTGCGTGTGGGGCCGTGGCGCGGTCGACATGAAGGACATGGACGCGATGACCCTCGCGGTCGTACGCGAGCGGATGCGCAGCGGTCGCAAGCCTCCCCGCGACCTCGTGCTGGCCTTCCTGGCCGACGAGGAGGCGGGCGGCACGTTCGGCGCCAAGCACCTGGTCACCAAGCACCCCGACCTCTTCGAGGGCGTGACGGAGGCGATCGGCGAGGTCGGCGGTTTCTCCTTCACGGTCAACGAGAACCTGCGGCTGTACCTGGTGGAGACCGCCCAGAAGGGCATGCACTGGATGAAGCTGACCGTGGACGGCACCGCCGGGCACGGTTCGATGATCCACAAGGACAACGCGATCACCGAGCTGTCGGAGGCCGTGGGACGGCTCGGCCGGCACAAGTTCCCGGTGCGCGTGACGAAGACCCTGCGGCACTTCCTGGACGAGCTGGGCGACGCCCTCGGCACCGAGCTGGACCCCGAGAACATGGACGCGACGCTGGCCAAGCTCGGCGGGATCGCCAAGCTCATCGGCGCCTCGCTCCAGAACACCGCCAACCCGACCCAGCTGGGCGCGGGCTACAAGGTGAACGTCATCCCGGGCCAGGCGACCGCGCACATCGACGCCCGCTACCTGCCGGGGTACGAGGAGGAGTTCCTCGCCGACCTGGACCGCATCCTCGGCCCGAACGTGAAGCGCGAGGACGTGCACGCGGACAAGGCCCTGGAGACCACCTTCGACGGGGCCCTCGTGGACGCCATGCAGACCGCGCTGATCGCCGAGGACCCGATCGCGCGGGCCGTCCCGTACATGCTCTCCGCCGGCACCGACGCCAAGTCCTTCGACGACCTCGGCATCCGCTGCTTCGGCTTCGCCCCGCTGAAGCTGCCGCCGGAGCTGGACTTCGCCGGGATGTTCCACGGTGTCGACGAGCGGGTCCCGGTCGACGCCCTGAAGTTCGGTGTGCGGGTGCTCGACCGCTTCATCGAGGCCTCCTGAAATAAACCGCTGAAACGACACTCCAATAATCGCCAGCGCGTACGGGGCCGACTGAGAAGAGTGAATGCGCTCATAAGCTCGTAGCCCTATTACTCCCTCCTCGTTACTGCTGATGTGATCCGCGGCTGGGATCACATTTGCCAACTAGGAGGAACAATGATCAAGAAGATCGTCGCCGCTGCGGCTGCCACGGGTGGCCTCGTTCTCGCCGGTGCGGGTCTTGCGGTTGCCGACGCCGGTGCGCAGGGTGCTGCTGTCGGCTCCCCGGGCGTGCTCTCGGGCAACGTCGTCCAGGCGCCCATCCACATCCCGGTGAACGTCTGCGGCAACACGGTCTCCGTGATCGGGCTGCTGAACCCCGCCTTCGGCAACACCTGCACCAACGTCTGACCCTGTGCTCGACGTCTGACGATGTGCTCACCTCATGAGGGCCTGCATCCCATGAAGGTCTGAATCCATGAGGGTCTGAGTCCGCGGCCCCGGAGTGCGTGCCATGCGCTCCGGGGCCGCCGACATTTCGTATACCGCGATATCGCGCACCACACGGTTCACAAGGGGCAGGGAAAAGCTATGCGACAGGTCACCCGCAAAGGCCTGATGACGGTGGCGGCGGCGACCGGGGTCCTCGCGGCCACCGGTGGTTACGCCCACGCCGACTCGGGGGCGCACGGCACCGCTTCGGGCTCCCCGGGCGTACTCTCCGGCAACTCGGTACAGGCGCCGGTGCACGCGCCCGTCAACGTCTGCGGCAACACCGTGAACGTGGTCGGCGTGCTCAACCCGGCGGTCGGCAACAAATGCAGCAACAAGGGGGCGGGCAAGGGGACCGGCTCCGGCCACCACGGGCACGGCGGCTCGGGCGGTGGAACCGGATCGCACGCCGGGGGTCACACCGGAGGCTCGCCCGGCGTGGGCTCCGGCAACCATGTGCAGATCCCGGTCGACGTACCGGTGAACGTCTGCGGCAACAGCGTCTCCGTCGCCGGAGTCGGCAACACGGCCACGGGCAACGCCTGCGGGAACACCGGCCGCGGCGGGCACGGAACCACGACTCCCGGGCACGGCGGGCACGGCGGGCACGGCGGAAACGGCGGGCACGGCGGAAACGGCGGGCATGGCGGGCACGGCTCGCCGGGCGGGCCGGGACAGCCCGGTGACGCAGGGCACCCGGGTACGCCGGGCGGGCCGGGCAAGCCGGGGGAGTCGGACGGCTCGGGGCAGCCCGGTTCGTCGGGACACGGAGGCGGGGGCACCTCGAACGCCGACGCCTCGAACGCGCATGCCTCGGATGCGAACGGCACGGGCGCGAACGCCCTCGGCGACCGGGCCGCCGGCCGCCCCGACGGTTCCGCGCACCTCGCGCAGACCGGCGCCGATGTGCCGCTCGGCCTCGTGCTCCCCGTGGGCGCGGGCGCGCTGCTGGCGGGCGCCGTGCTCTACCGCAAGGCACGCGCCTCGGCGTGAGCGACTGATCCCCGGCAGGTCGGACGGAGCGGGTCCCGCACGAGCGGGCCCGCTCCGTTTCAGCCTTCCCGTGTCACCAGGTGGCGCGCACCTGGCGGATGATCCGCCGGCGCAGCCGCACCCTGCGGCTGCCGTCGGTATGCAGGCTGAGGCGGTCCAGTTCCCAGTGTCCGTACTCCGCGTGGTCAGTCAGCAGGCGTGCCGCTTCCTTGCGGGAGACCCCGCGCGGCACATACACGTTGACAAATTCGTATTCCGGCATCGCATCTATTGTGCGTGCGGAGGCCCGGTACGGATAGCGTCTGCACTATGTCTGATGCTGCGCAGCCCACCGCTGCCGAGGTACGCGCCGCCGCCGAGGCGGTCAAGACCGCGCTCGACCGCCACCTGGCGGCGGTCGAGCGCAGGTCGGGTGAGGACGACCCGGCCGTCTACGAGGCGTTCAACGAGTTGGCGGCCGCCGCCGAGGAGTACGACGAGCTTCTCTACGACCGCTACGACGAGGTCACCCCTTTCGAGATCCCCGGCTCGGACGACGCCCTGCCGCCGTACACCGGGCCGGAGGAGCCCAACGCGCTGAGCGTGCTGATCCGCCGGGACTACGCGGTGGTGGAACCGCAGCGGCTGCTGGCGCAGGCCCAGCGGGTCGAGGCGGTCGAGGAGTCCGGGGCGGTGACGGCGGGCTTCGACGCCGCGTCCGGGACCGTGCACGGTGCGCTCGGCGTCCTCTTCGGCGAGTTCGAGCCCGACGAGATCGCCTCCCGGCACAAGGAGTTCGGCCTGGAGGAGGGCGACTCGACGCTGTGGGTGACCGCCTCGGACGAACCGGCGGACCCGGGTGAGTGGCTGGAGGCCCCGTTCGACCAGGCCGACACCCACCAGGTGGTGTGCCGCTTCGACGTCAGCGCGGTCTTCGACGACGACGCCGATGACGGCATCGACGACCTGGACGACATCGAGGACGAGGTGCCGGACACCGCCGAGCCGGAGCCGGCAGGCACCCTCGACGGGACGGAAGCGGAAGCGGGCGTCGAGGACCTGCGGTCGCGCAACGCGGACCGCTGACGGTCCGGCCGCACTGCGACGGTCCGGCCGCACTGCGACGGTCCGCCCGCACTACGACGGTCCGCCCGCACTACGACGGTGGCGGGGCACGGCCCCCCAAGGGGGCGGGGGCCGCCACCGGCCCCGGCGGGAGAACGGGCGGG
>NZ_JBHXTO010000068.1:0-21175 GCF_042677425.1 Streptomyces sp. NPDC127119
ACGGCGGGGTCGGTGGGCGTCTCCCCCGCCGTGTCGGGTACCGGTGTGGGCGTCGACGGCGAGGCGCTGAACCTGAGCGTCCCCGTGCGCTGCGAGGCCCGGCCGGGTGCGCTGCGCGTGCTGGTGCCGCGTGAGCGTCCGGGGACGCGCTCACCGCTGCCGCGCCTCGACTGGGCGCGGATCGCCCGGCTCGCCCTGCCGTCGGCCCGCGGTGCCGCCCGCCCGACGGCGGCGCGGCCGGCGGAGCCCGGCGGGTGAGCCGGACGGGCCGGGGCGACCGGATGAGTCCGGGTTACATCGGCGCCCCGTAGATCTTGTGGGCCTGTGCGTGGCCGTAGCTGGCCAGGGACCAGATGACCAGCACGTCGAGGGCGATGATCAGGATCGACCAGAGCGGGTAGTACGGGGTGAAGAAGAAGTTCTCCAGCGCGCTCAGCGCGGCGACCGTGATGCCCACGACGCGCGCCCAGGTCTTGCCCTTGAACACGCTGAAGGCGGCGGCCAGGACGACGATCCCGGAGATCAGGTGGACCCAGCCCCACACATTGATGTTGAGGTCGTACGGGTAGTCGTTCGCCCGGGTGTAGAAGTTGTCCTCCATCAACGCGCCCATGCCGACGAACACCTGGTACGCGCCCACGATGGCCATCATGCAGACGGCGAAGACGACCCCGCCGACCATCAGTGGCTTGATCCGGGGCTCCTGCGGTGGCTGGCCCTGCCGGGTCTGCCCTGCCGAAGTCTGCTCAGCCATGTCGGGTACCTCCTTGTCGGAAGCAGGAGCATCCCGCTGCTTCCGGGGGCTGAGCTTCACCCGCTGTGGATGAGTGTGGTGGTCGTGCACGGACCGGGCCGCCCGTCGCCGTCACCCCCGCTGTGTGATGTGTCCCGCGCACGGCCTGTGAGAATGGTGACGTGACCCGGCCCCGGGCAGCGGAGGTGACGCGGCATGGGAACGGCGGAGGAACGCCCTGGACCCGAGCGGGGCGAGGCGCGGCCCGTGGGCGGGGATTTCGAGATCCGGATCAAGGGCAGGGTCTCCCAGGCCTTCCGCTCCGCCTTCGCCGAGCTGACGGTCACGGTCAGTCCGCCGGAGACCGTCCTGCACGGCGCCCGGCTCGACCAGGCGGCGCTGTACGGGATCCTGGACCGCATCCAGGCCCTCGGACTGGAGCTGGTCGAAGTGCGCCGATTGCCCGAGGGACGAGGTCCCGATACGGATCCCGCTTCCCCCAACACGTCGTAGACAGCATCCGGCATCTGCGTTAAATGGCCCTAAGTCCCCTTCCCGTCCCAAGATCCAGCCCGCACGGTTGCTGTGTACCGCCCCCCGCTCTCTGTCGAGGAGGTGAGTCGCATGCCTGCCGTCCTGAAGGCCGAACGGGGAGGAAGGCAAGGGCACTCCGATGGGCCGGATTTCGAGCGGATCTCCGTGCTGCAGGGCCGGTTACGGGCTCTGGACCGGGCCGCCGAGGACGCGGACACCGTGGTGGCGGCCTGTCTGGTGTGGGTCGCCGACGCACTCACGGACATCGCTGCCGAGTCGGGAGACCCGCGCAGTACGCACCTGTTGCTGGACGAGGCGTCGGCCGCACTGGCCGCCGTGCCCTCCGGTGACGCCGGACGCCCGGACCTCGCGTCGCCGGCCGGTCTCCTGACGGAACGCGAGCACGCGGTGCTCGTCCGGCTCCAGGAGGACGTGCCGCTCCGTCAGATCGCCTCGGAACTCTTCGTCTCGCACAACACGGTGAAAAGCCATGTGCGGGCCGTCTACCGCAAACTCAGGGTCTCGTCGCGCACGGGTGCCGTCGCCCGCGCGAGGCAACTGGGCCTTGTCTGACACGCCGTTCGCGGTCCGTCGCGGCCGTGCGCGGCCCTGCGCGGTCCTCGGCGGCCGTTGGCGTCACAGCAGTTCGAGTTCGCGGGCCCGCCGCACCGCGGCCGAACGCCGGGTCACGGCGAGCTTGCGGTAGACGCTCTTGAGGTGCGTCTTCACCGTGTTGACCGACACGTACAGCTCGTCGGCGATCTCCTCCGTCGTCATCATCTGCGCCAGATGACGCAGGACGTCGTGTTCGCGCGCGCTGAGCGACTCGACCGGGGCCCGGTCGTCCGGCGGCCGGGCATCCGGCGTGCCACGGGCGCCGGGCACCGGCCGTGCGGGGAGCCGGCGGGCGCGTGCCTCGTCGAGCGAGGCGGCGCACGCGTGCCGCACCGACTGCCGCAGCCCTTCGGCGAGCCAGCCGTCCGCCGTGATGTCGGGGATGGCGTCCAGGGTCTCGGGACGCCCCGTGCCGGTCTCCACCGCGGTCATGAGTTTGGCGACCAGGGAGCCGACGCCGGTGACGAAGGGGTCGGGCACCTCGCGCAGGGTGGCGCGGGCCCGGGAGAGTTCGCTCCGCGCGCGCGGAGCGTCGAGGCGGGTCAGGGCGATCCAGGCCCGTACGACGTGCAGCGCGGCCAGGGAGGGGTCCGGCTCCGCAGACGCCTGCGGTACGGGGTGCCGGGCGTGCCCGGCGAACTGGTCCGCGGCCCGGAACCGGCCGCGCAGCACCTCCAGCAGCGCCAGTTCGGAGAGGCAGTCCCGGCGCAGGACGCCGTTCTCGGCGGCGGAGGAGGCCTTGAGGGCCGTGGTCAGGGACGCCTCGGCCGCCTTGAGGTCGCCCTCCCGCAGCTCGGCGCGGCCACGGACCGACAGGGTCAGCGCCACCAGTTCCGGCCGGTCCTCCAGCAGGCCGCGCGGCAGCCGCGAGAAGAGCCGCTCGGCGTCCGCGGCGGCGGACCTCGCCGCCGTCAGGTGCCGGGGGCGGTCCCGCGCCGTCCGGATCACGGAGTGCGCCAGCCGGCACCGGGCGATCCGGTCGGTGCCACCCCCGGGCAGTTCCTCGATCAGCCGGTCGGCGAGGGCCAGGCCGTCCGTGCAGGCCGGCCCGTCGCCCCGGGCGAGCGCGCTCGCCGAGGTGACGAGCGCGGACTCCGGTCCGAGGGCCTCCCGGGAGGCCGCCGCGGGGCCGGAGGATGTCGTCCGGGTCAGCAGTTCGCCGGGCAGCCGGGTGCTCGTCAGGGCGAGAACCTGCCCGATCGCCAGCTGATGCACGACGAGACGGTCGGCGTAGCGGCGGTCGTCCGCGGCGAGGGCATGGCGTACGGCCTCGGCGAGGAGCCCGTGCTCGCCCAGCCATTCGGCCGCCCGCCCGTGCAGATCGGGCACGAGGTCCGGTGCCTCGTGGCGCAGCCGCACCCGCAGCACGTCGGCGAACATCCGGTGGCACCGGTACCACCCGTGACCGATGTGCTGCAGGAAGGAGCTCTGCGCGACGAGCGTGGCGAAGTGCCGGCCGGCCTCCTGGCCCGCGACCTGGGTGGCCAGTTCGGCGTTCAGATGGTCCAGCACGCTGGTCGTCAGCAGGAGCCGGCGCATCGCCGGGGGCTGGCCGTCCAGGACCTCCTCGACGAGGTAGCTGACGATCGCCTCGTCCTCGCCCGCGAACCGTGCCACGAACCGTTCCGGGTGGGGGTGCCCCTGCATGGACATCGCGGCGAGCCGCAGGCCCGCCGCCCAGCCGTCCGCCCGCTCGCGCAGGGTCTTCACCACCGGCCGGGGCACCTCGACACCGTGCTGGGCCAGCAGCGCCGCCGTCTCCCGGTCGTCGAAGGCGAGGTCCCCGGTGCGCAGTTCGGTGAGGTCGCCGGCCAGCCGGTACCGGTGGAGGTGCAGCGGCGGGTCCCGGCGCGAGACCACGACAAGCCGCAGCGTGGGGGTCGCGTGCCGGAGCAGCCGGATCATGCCCTCGGCGACCGGTGAGCCGCTCTCCGGCTGGAAGTCGTCCAGTACGAGGACGACGGGCTCCTCGCGCGCGGCGAGCCCCGCGGCGAGGGCGGCCACGAGCAGTGGCTCTCCGACCGCCGGGGCGGGTGGTACCGGCGCGGGCGGGAAGTCGTGCGGGGCGACTCCGTCGGTGAGGGGCGGGGCGTCGAAGGGGGCACCGTTTGGCCCGGTGCCCCCGGGCGGGGCGGACCGGGCCGTGTCGCGGAGACCCGTGCCTCGTGTCGTGCCGTTGGCGGTCGTTCGTCGGGTGCCGGCAAGTGAGGGCTGGTCGCGCAGTTCCCCGCGCCCCTCAGGGGGCGCCTGTGGCGCATCCCGCTCGCGGCGGGTGCCGGTCGGTGGGGGCTGGTCGCGCAGTTCCCCGCGCCCCTCCAGGGGCGCCCGCGGCGCACCCTCGCCGGAGTCGTAGGGGCCGGTGGTGTCCTCGGCCCGGGTGTCCGGGACCGTGAAGGTCGTGGGGGGCGGGGGCGTGAGCGACGGGAGTTCGACGGATGCCTCGCGCAGGGCCGTGAGGACCCGTGGCCAGAAGACGTCGGGCTGTTCCTCCGCCCCGTCGCAGGTCACCCAGGCCACCGGGCCCGGCGCACGCCGGGTGTGCGCCCACTCCACCGCGAGCGCCGACTTGCCCGCCCCGACCGGTCCCACGACCACGGTCAGCGGCCCCAGCACGCCCTGCGAGAGACGGTCCGTCAGCCGGGGGCGGGGGACCAGCCACGTCGGCAGCGGCGGTACTCCGGGAGGGGACATACGCGGCGCCCGGGCCTGCCGTCTGACAGAGGGTCCGACGCGGGCCGGCGGGGGCGTGAGAGCCGTGTCCGGCGGGCGCCGTCGTTCCGTCCGCTCGTCCATCGACGGTACCTCGCTCCCAGCGCAGTGGACGTCCGCCAGACGAGAGTGTGGCCCGCACCGGGAAGCCGCGGACCGGTGCGGGCCACATCTCACCCGGGTGAAGTCCGGCCGGGCGGTTCGGCGGTCGTCACTACCGCAGGGCGGCGATCAGCTCTTCCTCGCGCTCCTTGGTGAGCGACGTGCGCAGCACGGTGGGACCGAACGGACGCAGCGCCTCACGCACCCGGTCGGACGTCGAACGCCGCACGAGCGCGAAGACGGCGGCCCTGCCCGGTTCGAGCGTGCCCGCGATCTCCTTGATGAACGCGTCGTTGATGCCCACGTCCGTGAGCTTCCCGGCGAGCGCGCCCGTGCCCGCGCCGACCGCGGCACCGAACACCGGCATCAGGAAGAGCAGGCCGAAGAGCGTGCCCCACAGGGCGCCCCCGGCGGCTCCGTGCGCGGTGGGGCTGAAGGACTGGCGGACGTGGATCTTCCCGTCCGGGGTCCGCCAGGCGAGCGCCGCGTCGTCCAGGTCGAGAAGTTCCTGCTTGGACAGGTCCTTCGAGAGGCGCAGCACGGATTCGGCCTTCTCCTTGTCGGAGAAGCCGAGCACGACGAGATCGGTCATCAGGACCTCCTGGTGTTCCGGCCGGGTGTCCGGCCCTTGCGGGTTTGTTCCGAGGCCGCCTCGTCCAGTCGCGCGACGGCGTCGGTGATTTCCATGACCACCAGGCCGAGGGACTCCTCGGTGAGGAAGCCCTCCGCGACGGGCACGCCGCCCGCGTCGCGGATCGCCGCCCTCAGTTCCCTGGCCCAGGTGTGTTCCAGCAGGACGAAGCCGGCGGCGGTTCCCGGGGTCAGTGCCCCCGCGAGGCCCAGGATGTCGTCCGGGGCGAGGCCGAAGGCGTTCCCCTCGGTCAGTGACGGGAACTCCGACTCCGCGCCCTCCAGCACCTCGCGCGAGATGCCCAGCAGCGCGGCGACGGTCTGGCCCATGCCCTCCGCCTGGTAGTCGAGCGTGACGAGACTTCCGTCTGCCTCCTTCTGCACGAAGAGCAGGTCCAGCAAGCGGACTTGGCCGCTGCGGTCGAGCGCCACGAGCTCGTCGATGATCCTTCCCTCGAACTTCGCGTCGGGTCCGAACTCGACCGTCAGCAGTTGCACAGGTCCGATCCTGACCATGACCGCTCCCTTCGATGTGGTCCGTCTCCATCCAGCCGCCTTCCTGCCCGGTGCGCGTCACCCGCCACAGGTGAGGGGAGGGGCCGCCCGGGTCCTCACCCGCGGCAGGTGAGGCACCGCCGGAAGGGGCCGGACAGACTGACGCAGCCCCGGTAGGCCTGTGACAGGGAGCCAGGATGAACGCGCGGACGAGCGGCGAGCGGATCGGTCCGACCGGCGACGACGGAGGCCGATGGCGTCTGTGGGGCCCCTATCTGAGCGAGCGTCAGTGGGGCACGGTCCGGGAGGACTACAGCGACGGCGGTGACGCGTGGTCCTACTTCCCGCACGACCACGCGCGCTCGCGGGCCTACCGGTGGGGCGAGGACGGACTGGGCGGGATCTGCGACGAGAAGCAGCGGCTGTGCCTGGCGCTCGCCCTGTGGAACGGCCGCGACCCGATCCTCAAGGAGCGCGCCTTCGGCCTCACCAACGGCGAGGGCAACCACGGCGAGGACGTCAAGGAGTACTACTTCTATCTGGACAGCACGCCCAGCCACTCCTACATGAAGTACCTCTACAAGTACCCGCAGGCCGAGTTCCCGTACAACGACCTGGTGGCCGTCAACCGTGAACGGAGCAGGCAGGAGTACGAGTACGAACTCCTCGACACCGGTGTCTTCGACGAGAGCCGCTACTTCGACGTGACGGTGGAGTACGCCAAGGCGTCGTCCGACGACGTACTGGCCCGCATCACCGTCGACAACCGCGGCCCCGACGAGGCGACCCTGCACGTCCTGCCGACCCTCTGGTTCCGCAACACCTGGTCGTGGCAGGACGGCGGCGACGCCCCGAAACCGCGGATGAGCGCGGCCGGCGGGCCGGGCGGCACGGCGACGATCCGTGCCGTGCACCCGCAACTCGGCAGCTACGACTGCCGGTTCGGGCAGGAGGTACCGCTGCTGTTCACGGAGAACGAGACGAACGCCGAGCGGCTCTTCGGCTCGCCCAACTCCTCCCCGTACGTCAAGGACGGCATCGGCAGGTACGTGGTCGACGGCGAGCGGGAGGCCGTCAACCCGGCGCGGGAGGGCACCAAGGCGGCGGCGCACCACACGCTCACCGTCGCCGCGGGCGGTTCGGTGACACTGCGGCTGAGGATCGCGCCCACGGACGCCCAGCCGGCCGGCGACCACGGCTTCGACGACCACGGCTTCGAGGCCGTGTTCGAGGAGCGGATCGCCGAAGCCGACGCCTTCTACCGCGGACTGACCCCCGAGGGTGCCGACGAGGACCGGGCCCGGGTGCAGCGGCAGGCGCTCGCCGGGATGCTCTGGTCGAAGCAGTACTACCTGTTCGACCTGGAGACCTGGCTGGCCGAGCACGGCCTGGACCCCTGGAGCATGCCGCGGCCCGGTGTGCGCAACCGCGAGTGGTTCCACATGGTCAGCGACGACATCGTGTCCATGCCGGACAAGTGGGAGTACCCCTGGTTCGCCGCCTGGGACCTGGCGTTCCACACCGTGGCCTTCGCGACCGTGGACGTCCGCTTCGCCAAGGAACAGCTCGAACTGCTGCTCAAGGACACCTTTCTGCACCCCAACGGCCAGATCCCGGCCTACGAGTGGAACTTCGCCGACGTCAACCCGCCGGTGCACGCCTGGGCCGCGTACTTCGTCTACCTGATGGAGGAACGCACCACCGGCCGCGCCGACCGCGAGTTCCTGGAGCGCGCCTTCCAGAAACTCCTGACGAACTTCACCTGGTGGGTCAACCGCAAGGACCCGGACGACCGCAACGTCTTCGAGGGCGGCTTCCTCGGCCTCGACAACATCGGCGTCTTCGACCGCAGCGCGCCCCTGCCCACCGGCGGCCGGCTCGAACAGGCCGACGGCACCGCGTGGATGGCCCTCTACTGCCAGGCGATGCTGCAGATCGCCGTGGAACTCGTCGAACACAACCAGGCGTACGAGGAACTGGTCCTGAAGTTCTTCGAGCACTACCTGTGGATCGCCGCCTCCATGGACCGGGTCGGCGACCTCGGCGACGAACTCTGGGACGAGGAGGACGGGTTCTACTACGACGTCCTGCGGCTGCCCGATGGCCAGGCCGTCCGGCTCAAGGTCCGCTCGATGGTCGGTCTGCTCCCGCTGTGCGCGGCCACCGTCCTGCGGCCGGCCCAGCTGACCCGGGTGTCGGGCCTCGGCGAGAGGCTGCGCCGCTTCGCGGACCGCCACCCCTCGCTCTCCGTCACGCTCACCTCCGTACAGGCGGGTACGACGGGCGGCCCCCGGCTGCTGTCCGTGGTCGACGAGAAGAAACTGCTCAGGGTGCTCTCGTACCTGCTGTCCGAGGAGGAGTTCCTCAGCCCGTACGGCATCCGGTCCCTCTCCCGCCACCACGCCGAACACCCCTACCGCTTCTGGGTGCGCGGCGAGGAGTACCGGGTCGGCTATCTGCCCGCCGAGTCGGACACGGGCATGTTCGGCGGCAACTCCAACTGGCGCGGACCCGTGTGGTTCCCCATGAACGCCCTCGTCGTCCGGGCCCTGCTCAACCTGTACGGCTTCTACGGCGACGACCTCACCGTGGAGTGCCCGACGGGGTCCGGCGTGCGGATGACCCTCTTCGAGGTCGCCCAGGAGATCTCCGAGCGGCTCACCCGGCTCTTCCTGCGCGGCGAGGACGGACGCAGGCCCGTCCACGGAGGCCAGCGGATCCTCCAGGACGACCCGCACTGGCGGGACCTGATCTCGTTCTACGAGTACTTCCACGGTGACAACGGCGCCGGGATGGGCGCGGCCCACCAGACCGGCTGGACGGGACTGGTCGCCACACTGATGACGGTCTTCGGCACGCTCACCCCGAACGACTTCCTGACCGACCGCGCCAAGAAGGGGACACCATGAGCACGATCCCCGCACAGCCCGTCGTCCACGAGGTCAACACCCGTGTCTGGCTCCGTGAGATCCAGCGGCGGACCGGCCGCCGCGGGGGACTGGGCGACGTCCCCAAGGACGCCTGGGACGAGGTCACCCCGCACGGCATCGACGCCGTCTGGCTCATGGGCGTGTGGGAGCGCAGCCCGCAGGGCCGGGACATCGCGCTGCGGGACCCGTCCCTGCGCGCCGCCTTCACCCGGGCCGTCCCCGACCTCCAGGAGGAGGAGATCGCCGGGTCGCCGTACTGCATCCGCCGCTACGAGGTCGACGCGGACCTCGGCGGGAGCGCGGGACTCGCCGCCGCGCGCGCCGAACTGGCGGGCAGGGGCATCGGACTGCTCCTCGACCACGTGCCCAACCACGTGGCGCCGGACAGCCCCTGGACGACCGCGCACCCGGAGTACTTCGTCCGGGGGAGCGAGGACGACCTGCGCGGAGATCCGGCGGCCTACCTCTCCGTCGAAGGCCAGGTCCTCGCCCGTGGCCGCGACCCCTTCTTCCCGCCCTGGCCGGACGTGGTGCAGCTCAACGCCTTCGAACCCGCCCTGCGCGCGGCCACCACGGACGTCCTCATGCGGATCGGCGACCTGTGCGACGGGGTCCGCTGCGACATGGCGATGCTCATGATGAACGACATCTTCGCCCGGACCTGGGGCGAGCGTGCGGGCGAGCGGCCGGCCGAGGACTTCTGGCCCACCGTCATCGCCGGCGTACGCCGAGGACATCCCGGCATGATCTTCGCCGCCGAGGCCTACTGGGACCGCGAGTTCGACCTGCAGCAGCAGGGCTTCGACTTCTGCTACGACAAACGGCTCTACGACCGGCTGCTGCACGAGGGCCCCGAGTCCGTCCGCGGACACCTCACGGCGGACGAGGCCTACCAGCGCAAGCTCGTACGGTTCCTGGAGAACCACGACGAGCCACGCGCCGCGTACACGATGGACCCGGCGAAGGAGCGGGCCGCGGCCGTCATGATCGCCACCCTGCCCGGGGCGACCCTGTGGCACGAGGGGCAGTTCACCGGGCGCCGCACCCAGCTGCCGGTCTTCCTGGACCGGCGGCCCGACGAGACACCGGACACCGCGCTGCGCGCCTTCCACGAGACGCTGCTCGGCGCCGTCCACCGGAGCGGGATGCGCACCGGACAGTGGCGGCTCCTCGACTGCGAGGGCTGGCCCGACAACTCCTCCCACCGCGATCTGCTCGCCTGGGGCTGGTCGGGCGGGGCGGGCCGCTTCCTGACCGTGGTCAACCTCTCCGGACAGCGGGCCCAGGCGAAGATCCGCCTGCCGTGGCCCGAACTCGGCCCCGAAGAACGGACGTTGACCAGTCTGCTCGACGCCGCCCGGTACACGCGCTCCGGCGCCGAACTGACCGGTCCGGGACTCTTCGTCGACCTCGACGCCTGGGACACGCACGTCCTCTCCGTCGGCTAGGCGGGCCGGCCGGTCGCCGGTCCGCTCAGTCCTGGGACGGCGGCGGCCGGACCGCCGCCGCCCACCGGGCGCCCGTCTCCTCCCGGTAGGCGGCGACGGCGGCCTCGATGGTGGGGAAGAAGTGTCCCGGCTCGATGGTCCGGGTCAGTCCGTACCGCTCGATCTTGCGCCGCACCGGGTCCTTCAGCTCGGCGAACACCAGGCTGACGCCGCGTTCGTTCAGCGCCTCGTCCAGCTCCTCCAGCTCGTCGGCGGCCGTGGTGTCCACGTCGGTCACCGGCTCGGCCGCGATCAGCACCCAGACGGGCTGCGGTTCGCCGAGGGCCAGCCGTGTCACCTCGTTGCGGAAGGCCTTGGCGTTGGCGAAGAACAGCGGACCGTCGAAGCGGTGGATCACCAGTCCGGGCAGATGCTCGGCCTCCGGGTACGAGCGGATGTCGTGGTAGCCCTCAAGCCCCGGCACCCGCCCCAGGACGGTGTTGTACGGCCACCAGGCCCGCCGGAAGACATTGAGGATCGACAGGCCCACGGCGACGGCGATCCCGGGCAGCACGCCGAGCAGGGCCACACCCAGGAAGGCCGCGATCGCCAGCAGGAACTCCGTCCTGCGCTGACGCCACAGCCGTACCGTCCCCGGCAGGTCGGCCAGGGACAGCGACGCCGTGATCACCACCGCGGCCAGCGCGGGCTGGGGCAGATTGCGGAACAGCCCGGGGAGCAGCACCAGCATGAGGACGATCAGGCCGGCTCCGACGACCCCGGTGATCTGACTCCGCGCGCCCGCCCGTTCGGCCACGGCCGTGCGTGACCCGCTCGTGCTGACGGGGAAGCCCTGGAAGAGTCCGGCGGCCACGTTCGCCGCGCCGATCGCGACCATCTCCTCGTTGCCGCGGACCTCCTGGCCCGAGCGGGTGGCGAACGCCGTGGCGTTGGAGATGGTGTCGGCGAGCGAGACGAGCGCGATGCCCAGCGCGCCGACGAAGAGCGGGCCGAGGTCGTCCCAGCGGATGTCCGGCCAGGTCAGCGGCGGGAAACCGCGGGGGAGTTCACCGACCAGGCCGACGCCGTGCCGGCCCAGGTCGAGGAGCGAGGTCGCGGCGATCGCCAGCAGCACCATGACGAGGACCGCCGGAACCTTCGGCAGCCATCGCTGCAGGACCAGGATCAGGACGATCCCCGTGACCCCCACCGCCACGGCGGCGGGCACCGCCTTCCCGTCGGTCAGCCCCTGGAAGAAGTCCCCGACCTCGGCGAGCAGCCCGTCGGCGTCCGTCTTGAAGCCGAACAGCTTCGGCAGCTGCCCGATCAGGATGGTGAGCGCCAGGCCGTTCATGTAGCCGATCATCGTGGGCTTGGAGATGAGGTCGGCGATGAAGCCGAGCTTGGCCACCCCCGCCAGGATCGTGATCGCCCCGACCATGAGCGCGAGCATCGAGGCGAGCGCCACGGCACGCGTGCTGTCCCCTCCCGCGACGATCAGCGGCAGGACCGTGGCGGCGATCATGGGGCCCAGCGAGGAGTCCGGGCCGAGCACCAGGATGCGTGACGGGCCGAAGACGGCGTAGGCGAGCAGACAGAGCACGGACGTGTACAGACCGGTGATCGCGGGCAGTCCCGCCAGCTCCGCGTACGCCATGCCCTGCGGCACGAGCAGCGTGGTGAGGACGACACCCGCGACGACGTCCTTGACGAGCCACTCCCGCCGGTAGGCCAGGACCGTACGCAGGCCCGGCGGGACGCTCGACGCGCTCTTCCTGTCACCTGGCATCGCGGCCCTCCGCCCGGTCCCTCGCCCATCGACATTTAGCCCCTGGCGCACGAACCCGTCGTCACCTCGCAAGGGTGATGACGGGCGATCAGCGGCCACGGACGATGTTCGCATCCGAACGTCCGGGAGCCGACATGGCCATGCCACCGAACCCCCCTGAAACGAGGGCCCCGGGACAGACAGCGCGCCCCGCGCGACGCGTCCTGGCCCCGCTCGCGCTCGCCCAGTTCATCTGCAGTTACGCCGGCTCCAACATGAACGTCATGATCAATGACATCAGCGAGGACCTGGACACCTCCGTCCAGGGCGTGCAGACCGTCATCACGGTCTTCCTGCTGACGATGGCGGCGCTGATGATCCCGGGCGGGAAGCTGACCGACCGCTACGGCCGCAAACGCTGCTTCCTCGCCGGCCTCACCGTCTACGGGGTGGGAGCCGTGCTCAGCGCGCTCGCTCCGGGCCTGGGGGTCCTCGGCCTCGGCTACTCGATCCTCCAGGGAATCGGCACGGCCCTGCTCATCCCGCCCGTCTACATCCTCACCACGCTCCTGTTCCCCGACGTGACCTCCCGGGCCCGCGCGTTCGGGACCGTCATGGCGCTGGGCGGGATCGGCGCCGCCGCGGGGCCGCTGATCGGCGGGCTCATCACCTCGGCGATCGGCTGGCGGGCCGCCTTCGTCTTCCAGGCCGCGGTGGTCGCGCTGATCATCGTGCTGAGCCGCCACGTCCGGGACCCCCTGCCGCCCGAGCCGGACCGGCACTTCGACACCGGCGGAGCCGTCCTGTCCGCGGTCGGCCTCGTCCTCGTCGTCATGGGCATCCTGGCCGCCGACGACAACGGCTGGCTCATGGCGGGCCTGCTGGTGCTCGGCGCGCTCGTCCTGGTGTGGCTCTTCCGCTGGGTGCGAACGAAGGAACGGTCCGGCAGGGAGCCGCTGTTCTCGACGAGCCTGTTCCACGACCGCACGTCCAACCTCGGACTCGTCACCCAGCACGCCCAGTGGTTGATGCTGATGGGGGTGTCGTTCGTGGTGGCCGCGTATCTCCAGGTCGTGCGCGGATACGACGCGATAGAGACCGGCGCGATCTTCACCGCGGCCACCCTCGGCATCCTCGCGGCCTCGCTCGCCGCCGAGCGCCTGGTGCAGCGGTGGGCGCAGCGGACGCTCATCATCGTCGGCTTCGGCGTCACGATCTGCGGGATTGCTCTGCTCATCGTCATGGCCTCCGGCTCACCGAGCGTCTGGGCCTTCACCCCCGGACTGCTCCTCATCGGCCTGGGACTCGGCGTGATGCTCACCCCGTCGGTCAATGTCGTCCAGTCGAGCTTCGGCGAGGACCGGCAGGGCGAGATCTCGGGGCTGTCCCGCAGCGTGTCGAACCTCGGCTCGTCGCTCGGCACGGCCATCGCGGGCACGATCCTGGTCGCCGACCCCGCCGCGGGACCGTACGCGGTGGCCCTGGGCGTGCTGGCCTTCGTCGGCCTGGGCGGACTCACCGCCGCGGCCATGCTGCCCAGGCGGCAGCCCGGCGCGTAGACATACGTGACGGCCTGTCACATCCTGTCGTGGCGGACGGCGGTGGCCAGGACGAGATCCTGCACCGACGCACGCCGCCTGCTCACCGGAATCCACAGCAGGCCCAAGGGGAACACCACGCACAACGCGGCCCGCGCGAGGGCCCGGAGGACACCCGGCGGCCCGCCCGAGCGTACGGTGACGCGCAGGCCCAGCAGCCTGCCGCCCACGGTGCTGCCGGTCACGACCCAGCTGCCGGCGAGGTAGAGCAGGGCGATGGTCCAGCCGCACAGCCCGGAGAGCCAGACCGGCGGGTCGGGCAACCGGAACGGCGGCCCGCTGACGAGCAGCCGCACGGCGCCGGCCCCGAACTGCACGGCGAGCCCGAGCCCGACGATCACGAACGCGTCGACCATGCCCGCCAGGGCCCGTGACACGAGCCCCGCGGCTTCCCCCCGCGGGCTTCCGGCCCGCTCCGCCCCCGTCACGGTCCCCCCCCCCGTCAGAGCGTCGGCTCGCGGGACGGCCCAGGACCGGACACGGACACCACCACGGAACCCTGGTCCGAGTCCGGCTCGTCCCCCTGCTCCGTGTCGGGTCTGCGCAGCAGGCGGTCCGCGATGCGGTCCACCATCCGGTCGGCCCGCATGCTCCGGGCCCGGAGCCCGTGGACGGTCTCGCCGGCCATTCCGCCGCCGGTGTCGCGGACGATACGGCCGAGGTCGATCTCCTCCAGCACGTCCTTGGCGACGACGGCCAGATCGATGCGGTCGAGCACGGCGTCGAGATTCAGCCGGGCCGCGATCCGGTCGACGTCGACGCGCTCGGCGACCCGGTTCACATCGACGCGGGACACGAGCTCGTCCAGGTCCATCCGGTCGACGACCGCGGCCGTCAGCCGGCGGATCGCCGTGTCGGTGACGTCGGCGGCGGCCCCCAGCGTGAAGCGCGCCAGGCGTCCGGCCGTATGGAAAGGATGAACAGCGCGGTACCAGGTCATTGCGCCAGCGCACCTCCGACGGGGTGCGGGCGCATCATCCGTTGCGGGTGAACCGCAGGTCGGTGGCGGTGGGGCGAAGATCACAGGCGGCCGAGCTCTTGGGCAGACGTGACGCTGAGTACGGTGAGCGGGTGCCCAAGAGCAAGAACACGTTCTCGTCCCGGCGGAGCCGCCTCGTCCAGCGGGCCGTCCACGCGGGCTGGTCCTGGGTGCAGCGGACCGGCGCGGTGACGGCCGAGCGGCCGGGGCGGCTGCGGTTCGGTGCGATGGGGACGGGCACCCGGCTGGCGTTCCCGCAGGGCACGGTGTTCGGCGAGCCGTGGATCCACCTCGGCGACCACTGCATCATCGGTGAACAGGTCACGCTGACGGCCGGGTTGATGCCCGACCTCGACCTCGGCGCGGAACCGATCCTGCGGCTGGGCGACGGTGTCGTCCTCGGCCGGGGCAGCCATGTCATCGCCGACACGACGGTCACGATCGGCAGCGACTGCTACTTCGGGCCCTACGTGTACGTGACGTCCACGAACCACTCGTACGACGATCCGCAGATGCCCATCGGCAAGCAGTGGCCGCGGATGGAGCCCGTGGAGATCGGCCCCGGCTGCTGGATCGGCACGGGCGCGGTGATCCTGCCCGGGGCGCGGATCGGCCGGAACGTCGTGGTGGCGGCGGGCGCGGTGGTACGCGGCGTGGTCCCCGACCACGCGGTGGTGGCGGGCGCACCGGCCCGGGTGGTCCGCCGCTGGACCCCGGCCGAAGGCTGGCAACCCCCTCTGCGCACCCCGGCCCCGACCCCGATCCCGGCCGACATCACCCCAGAACAACTACTGGCCCTGTCAGAACTGGACGAACAGAGCATCAGAGCCCTGAGAGCAATAGACGACGCCCCATAGGGATCACGCCCAGGCAGCGGCCCCGCAAGGGGCGCGGGGAACGGCGCGCTGAGCCACGACGCACCTGCGGCCGAAGACGCATCCCCAGGCCCCCACCCCCTAAGGGGCGCGGGGAACGGCGCGCTAAGCCACAACGCACCCGCAGCCGACGCACAACCCCAGGCGGAGCCACCCCCCCCATCACCCCGTGGCCAACAGCACCGTTCCCACAAGCGCAAGCCCCGCCCCAACCGCCTGCACCCCCCGCAACCGCTCCCGCAGGACCCCACGGGCCGCCACGGCCGTGACCACCGGATACAACGAGGCAAGAACCGCGGCCACAGCAACCGGCCCCCGCTGAGCGGCCAGCGAATACGTGCCGTTGGCCGCCACATCCGCAAGCCCCACGAACGCGAAGGCCGGCACCGCCCGCCAGGCGACCCGGGGCGGAGCCACCCGACCCCGTCGCACGGACACGCACAACGCAGCCCCACCGGCGACGACGTTCGTGACGCGCTGCACGAACAGCGCCAGGAACAGCCCGGTGAGCGTGGTCGACGCCTCGGCGATGAGCGTCATCACCGTCCCGAAGCCGAACGCGGCGAGCAGCGTGAGCAGCACGGCCTGCCGCTGCACGGCCGCGCCCCTGAACTGCGGCCCACCCGCCAGGAGGACTCCCGCGACGGCGACCGCGATCCCCACGAACTGCATCGGCCCGGGACGCTCCCCGAGAGCGAGCCCGACCCCCACCGGCACGGCGACCCCGATCGAACCGAGGGGCGAGACGACCCCCATCGGCCCGAGCGCGAGTGCCTTGTAGAAGGCCAGCATCGCGACGGGCCCGACCAGTCCCGCCGCCACCGCGAACCACAACCGCGGACCGGTCTCGCTCCAGGCGCCCGTCGCGAGGACGATCGTGCCCAGCACCGCCGTGGCGATCGACTGCGAGACGACCACCACCGTCAGTGCGGGGGTACGCCGTGTCAGCAAGCCGCCGCCGAAGTCGGCCAGCCCCCACAGGAAGCTGGTGGCCAGGGCGAACAGTGCTGTCATCAAGTGCCTCGCAGTACAGTTCGGTGAACGATCCGGTGCACCCCACCGTAGTTCAGTTCATTAGACTCTGTCATCCAGAATATTGGACGGAATGTGTCGGACCTCGACCTCCTGACCCAGTCGCTGGCGCGCAACGTCAAGCGCTGGCGCACCGAGCGCGGCTTCACCCTCGACGCCCTCGCGGCCCGCGCCGCGGTCAGCCGCGGCATGCTCATCCAGATCGAGCAGGCCCGCACCAACCCCAGCCTCGGCACCGTCGTGAAGATCGGTGACGCGCTCGGCATCAGCATCACGACCCTGCTCGACTACGAGCAGGGTCCGAAGGTCCGGATCGTCCCGGCGGAGCAGGCCGTACGGCTCTGGCACACGGACGCGGGTAGCTACAACCGCCTCCTCGCGGGCACCGAGGCCCCCGGCCCCCTGGAGATGTGGGACTGGCGGCTGATGCCGGGCGAGGGCAGCCCCTCGGATCCGCACCCCACGGGCACGGTCGAACTCATCCACGTCACGAGGGGCGAACTGGCGCTCACCGTCGACGGCACGGAGTACCGCGTCCCGGCCGGTTCGAGCGCCTCCTTCGAGGCCAACACCCCCCACACGTACGCCAACGCGGGCGACGTACCCGTGGAGATGGTCATGGCGGTCTCGGTCCCCGGCGTGCACTGAGTCCCGTACGGCCTCGTACGGCCTCGTGCGGCGGTCGTACGGCCCTGTGCGGATGCCCTCCGTGCGAGGCCGAGGCCCCGGCGGGAGCCGTTCGCCCGGCTGTTAGCGTGCCGTCATGCGCGCACCCATCGGACACTTCGACGACGCCACGCCCGCCACCGAACGCCTCGACGTGCTGACCCGCCCGGTCGCCGACGCCGTACGCGACTGGCGCGGCAGCGTCCCCGCCGAGCAGATCGTGTACGTGGACACGGAGCCGGAGTGGGCCGACACGGCCACGTTCCTCGAACACTACGGTCCGGAACTCCTGGACCGGTCCGCGAACTGCGTGGTCGTCGCGGGCAAGCGCGGCGGGGAGACCACGCTCGCCGCGTGCGTGGTGCTGTCCGCCACCCGCGTCGACGTGAACGGCGTGGTCCGGCGGCAACTCGGCGCGCGCAAGGCGTCGTTCGCGGCGATGGACACGGCGACCGGCGAGACCGGCATGGAGTACGGCGGCATCACCCCGCTCGGACTGCCCGCCCACTGGCCGGTGTTGGTGGACTCGGCCGTCGTCGACCTGCCGTACGTGCTGGTGGGCAGCGGCCGGCGGCGCGGAAAGCTGCTCGTGCCCGGGAAGGCTTTCGCGGAACTGCCGAACGCCGTCGTCCTGGAGGGACTCGGGGGCGCCTGACCGTTCAGGCGGGCCCCGTCGCGTGGTGGGCCAGCGCCAGATGAGGGTCCGACTCGCCCGGCGCGGGTGACGGATCGGCGTGCACGAGGGCCGCGGTGAGGCCCGGTACGGCGTGCAGCAGGGCGTGTTCGGCCGCGACCGCCACCCGGTGGGCCGCGCGCACGCTCGACTCCCCGTCGACGACCACGGCCACCTCGGCGCGCAGCCGGTGGCCGATCCAGCGCAGCCGCAGTTCGCCGACCCCACGTACACCGGGTACGTCCCGCAACGCCCGCTCGGCCGCGTCGAGCAGGGCCGGGTCGACGGCGTCCATGACCCGGCGGAACACCTCGCGCGCGGCGTCGCGCAGCACCAGTAGCAGGGCCGCCGTGATCGCCAACCCGACCACCGGGTCGGCGAGTTGCCAGCCGATCGCCGCGCCACCCGCGCCCAGCAGCACGGCGAGCGAGGTGAAGCCGTCCGTCCTCGCGTGGAGTCCGTCCGCGACCAGCGCGGCCGAGCCGATCTCGCGGCCGACGCGGATGCGGTAGCGGGCCACCCACTCGTTGCCCACGAAGCCGATGACGGCCGCGGCGGCGACCACCGGCAGGTGCTCGACGGGGCGCGGATCGAGCAGCCGGTCGATCGCCGTCCAGCCCGCGAAGACCGCGGAGGCCGCGATCGTCAGCACGATCACCAGTCCCGCCAGATCCTCCGCCCGGCCGTACCCGTACGTGAACCGGCGGTCGGCCGCCCGCCGCCCCAGGACGAAGGCGATGCCGAGCGGTACGGCGGTGAGCGCGTCCCCCGCGTTGTGCACGGTGTCCCCGAGCAGCGCCACCGAGCCGGAGAGGGCGACGACGACCGCCTGGGCCGCGGCGGTCGCACCGAGGACGGCCAGCGAGATCCAGAGCGTACGGATACCGCGGGCCGAGGACTCCAGGGCGGAGTCGACCTTGTCGGTGGTCGCGTGGGAGTGCGGGGTGAGGAGATGGGTCAGCCGGTGCCGCAGCCGGTGCCCGGTCCGGGACGCACTCCCTGAGCGATGCCCGTGCTCATCCCCGTGCCCGTCCCCATGGTCCTCCGGATGCCCATGCCCATGCCCATGCCCGTGTGCATGCCCGTGCTCCCGGTCCCGCTCGTGCCCGTGCCCGTGATCGTGCTCAGTGCTCACCTGATCGCCTTTCCGGGATGTCCGTGAACGAGGTGGACCCGACCAGGTGGACCTGACCGCCCCACCGAGCCATTATGTGCGTATGAGCGCACGCATGCACCTATCACCTGCGCACGATGAGCATCCGCGCACCCCGGGCGACGAACAGTTCGCCCTCGCCGCCGAACTCTTCGCCCTCCTGGGTGATCGCACCCGTCTCGTCCTGCTGCACGCCCTGACCGAGGACGAGGCGGACGTCACGACCCTCACGGAGCGGTGCGGGGCCGCCCGTCCGGCGGTCAGCCAGCACCTGGCCAGGCTGCGGCTCGCGGGCCTCGTCAACACACGCAAGGAGGGCCGCCGGGTGATCTATTCGCTGCGGGACGGGCATCTGCGGCGGGTCGTCGACGAGGCGCTGAATCTGGCCGACCACCGGCTGAGCGACAGGCCGGCGCACGATTGAGCGGTCCTGGGCGCCGGTTTGTTTCGCGCCCGAGCGCCGGGTACTCGGGGCGTGGGACCCCGCCCGCCTCCGGGCGAAGGAGGCGGGAGCGGGGGATGCTGAGGAAGACGGCACCACGGCCCGGCCAGTGCTCCCGACGCTGTCGGGTGCCGCCCACACCCCTCGGCACGATTCAGGAACGGTACTGCCATGAACAGCGACGCAAGAGTCCGCAACGACGTCGTCTCCAGCCACTCGGTCGCGGGAGCCCCGTGCTGGGTCAGTCTGACGGCGCGCGACCAGCAGGCCGCCGAGGACTTCTACCGGGCGGTGCTGGGGTGGCGGTTCCGGACGACCGCGCTGATGGACCGGTTCCGGATCGCCTACGCGGACGGGGTGCCGGTCGCGGGCATCGCGGCGGTGGCCACGATGTGGCAGATGGCCGTCGCCTGGACCCCGTACTTCGCCGTGGACAGCGCCGACGAGGCGGTGGCCCGCGGCCAGGAACGCGGCGGTACGGCGGCGGTCGGGCCCATCGGCTTCCCGCCGGGCCGGGCGGCCCTGCTGGCGGACCGCGACGGAGCCGTCTTCGGTGTCTGGGAGGGCCAGCTCGTCGCCGGCTGGGAGACGTGGCGCCGGGCCGCCCCCGCCTTCTTGCGACTGCACACGCGCAACGCCTTCGACGCCGCCATGTTCTACGGCGGGGTGCTGGAGTGGGCGACCTCGCGGCCCGGCTGCTGCGAGGTGCACTACGACGGGGACGAGGTCGTCCTGCGCAGCGACGGCGACGTGGTGGCCCGTATCCACTCCGGCGCGGTGGAGGCCGCCCCCGATCCCACGATCCGGCCCCACTGGCAGGTCCATTTCTCCGTCGCGGACGTCGAGACCTGCATCCGCGCGGCGCTGCGGCACGGCGGTACGGTCCGGGACGGCGCGACCAGCACGGAGGCGGTGCTGCGGGATCCCGACGGGGCGCAGTTCACCGTGACGTCCAAGCCTCAGGTCTGAGGTCTGAGGAGGCCTGAGGGCGCCTGGAGGGGTCTGAGGAAGTCTGTGGTCGGGGTCGGGGTCGGGTGACCGTGGTCGTGGGCCGCGCCACCGGAATGTTTCCCTCCGGCTCAATAGGGCCTCTTCGTGACCGGAATTGGCCGCTACGGAACTCCGTTGGCTGCAATTGCACGAAAACCCTTGCTGCCGCCCTGTTGTGGCACGTACATATGTCCCCGCAACAGTCGTATTCCGGGGGGATGTTGGCATATGCAAGGCACAGTCGACGGATTCAGCTACGGAACGGTCACACCGCTCGCGGCCTATGCCATTGCCTGTCTGGGAGCCGCGCTGGGACTGCGCTGCATCACCAGGTCCCTGCGCGACGACCGGTCCTGGAGACCGGGGTGGCTCGCGCTCGGAGCGGCTTCGATCGGCTGCGGCATCTGGACGATGCACTTCATCGCCATGATCGGATTCCAGGTCGAGGAAAGCCGTATCCGTTACGACGTCGGCCTGACGATTCTCAGCCTCGCGGTGGCGGTCGCCGTGGTCGGTCTCGGTGTCTTCGCCGTCGGCTATCGCGGTGCGAACACGACGACCCTGCTGATCGCGGGCGCGTTCACCGGCCTCGGGGTCGCCGCCATGCACTACATAGGCATGGCGGCCATTCGTCTGAACGGCGACCTGCGGTACGAGGTCCGTACCGTCGCGCTCTCCGTCCTGATCGCCGTCGTCGCCGCGACCCCCCCGCGCGGGGCGGCGGTGGCGCTCCGCGGCGTCCAGACCCGCCGGGCCCCGCGGCGGGTCCTGGGTGTGGCCGTCACCCGGCTGGACCACACGGGGGTGGCGGCCGGCAGTGGGCA